>JBOIGK010000796.1:0-3198 GCA_050742695.1 Advenella sp.
CTGCACAGGAGCGTGGCTGGATCAAATAGAGGTCACCAAGGATATGCCCCAAGCCGTTGAGCAAACGCAGAAACCGACCATTGCGCCACCGCTATGGTTGCTGGCCGAACTGACCTATCGCTGCCCGTTGCACTGCGTGTTCTGCTATAACCCGGTGGATTATGCCAGTAACCTGAACGAGCTCAGTACCGACCAGTGGATCAGCGTCATGCGCCAGGCCCGGGAAATGGGCGCGGCACAGCTGGGGTTTTCCGGCGGAGAGCCTTTGCTGCGCGAAGACCTGGAAGTACTTGTGGCTGAAGGTCGCCAACTGGGTTTCTATACCAATCTAATTACGTCCGGCGTTGGCCTGAAGCGCGAAAGGCTTGCCGCGCTGCGCGACGCCGGGCTCGATCATATTCAATTGTCCTTCCAGGACTCGACCCGGGAAATGAACGATTTCCTGACGCACACCAAAACCTTTGACTTGAAATCTCGCGTTGCCGCCATGATTCGGGAATTCGAATATCCCATGGTGCTGAACGTGGTCCTGCATCGTTATAACCTGGACCATATCGAACGCATTATCGAGATGGCCGACAAGATGGGGGTGGAATATCTGGAGCTGGCCAACACACAGTATTACGGCTGGGGCCTGATCAATCGCGAACAGTTGTTGCCTGACCGGGCACAGTTGCAGCGCGCCGAAGCGGCTGTAGCGCGCTATCGCGAAAAAATCGGCAACCGGATGCGCATTCTGTTTGTCGTGCCGGACTATTTTGAAAAACGCCCCAAAGCCTGTATGAACGGCTGGGGATCCGTTTTCCTGGCCGTCTCTGCCGATGGCAGCGCCCTGCCCTGTCACGCGGCAAAAACCATCCCGGGCCTGCAATTTCCGCAAGTAACTAAGAGCACTGTGCATGATATCTGGTACCACAGCGATGCATTCAACAAGTTTCGTGGTGATGACTGGATGCAGGAGCCTTGTCGTACCTGCCCGGAAAAAGAGCTTGATTTCGGAGGATGTCGCTGCCAGGCGCTGGCGCTGACCGGCAGTGCAGCCAACGCCGATCCGGTTTGTGATAAATCCCCCTATCACCATGTTATTACAGAAATGATCGGGCGCCAGCCGACAGCCCTTGTCCAGGAAAAGCCGCTGGTGTTCCGCAACGATGCCAACTCGCGCCGGCTGTCTGCGGACGCGGCCGCCAACACCCTGGCAAACGAAGACAAAATGTCACCTTCATAGGGAAAACGAGACACGCATGACTCATCATGTGATATACAATGAATAAGCATATACAGGTGCCCAGCCACTAGCGGGTTACCATTATTTTTGCAGTTTAATGTTGCGCAGACGACATCAATATGCAGCGGGTACACACCGCGTATATAAGCACCGAGACAGATTACAAAATCGACATCAGCCACCGAAAGGACAAGCGCTGATGTACATAGCAGGAGGAGACATGTACTCGTTGGAGGTCAGCAACCACATTGAGCGGCTTAACCAGATCGTGCATCGCGGCGTTATGGTTCCCGACATTGATCCAGCGGTCGCCAGTTCCTGGGGACGCTGCGTCAACGATTATGGCCTGGACCCGGAAAGCCGGCGCCTGCCTCCCGTTCTGACCCACGCCGAGCGGGTCACCCGCTCGGAACAGAAGCGGGTCCTGATTACCGAAGCCAAACACGAAATGAATATTCTGTATCAGCAATTGGCTGATCCGGAACTGGCGGTTGTTCTCGTAGACACCGACGGTTGTATTTTGCACATGGTGGCGGCCGATCATCTGGAAAGTGATCTTTCCGGGCTGGGCCTGCGTCTGGGCGCAGTCTGGAGTGAAGAGGAAGTGGGCACGAACGGGATGGGCACCTGCCTGGTCGTTGGCGAACCCATTGCAATCCGTCAGACCGACCATTTTTTATACAAACATATTCTGCTAACCTGTTCCGCAGTCCCGGTCATGGATCAAACCGGAAAAATGATTGCGGTACTGGACGTGACCAGCCGCTCGTCGCTGCTCCAGCAGCATTCATTGGTGCTGATCGGCATGACCGCACGCATGATTGAAAACCGCCTGCTCACCGTCAATTGCAAGCATGCGCATCCGGTTCATTTTCACAGTCGGCCCGAAAGCATCAATACAGTACACGACGGCAAGCTAATGGTCGAAGAAGACGGCACCATCGTTGCCGCCAACCAGAGTGCGCTGTTCCAGTTGGGCTTTCCCGACATGCAGGCGCTGCGACGTTACCGCTTCGATGAAATTTTCCAGCTGACGCTTGAATCACTGTTGCAACGCAGTATGCAAAGCTCGTTCCACCCTGTGCCGATCTATCGGGCCGGCGCCTCCAGCCGTTTTTTTGCCGTCGCCCAACTGCCGCCTGCCGGCTCCACGCATTTGTCGTTTCACGGCGCGTCGTCCAAAGCGTCAGCCATGCCAGCACTGGACAAAGTGTCAGAATCGACCGGCCTGCCTACCAGAATCAGCAAGCCTGGCGGCATCGCCTGTGTCGAACTTGGCGACCCCGTCTTGCGCGAACAATTCGAACTGGCTCAACGCGTCGTCAGCAAGGGGGTTCCGGTTCTGCTGTATGGCGAGACAGGATCCGGCAAGGAAGTGCTCGCCCGCGCCGTTCACGATCGCAGTCCCCGTCGCGATGGCCCCTTCGTTGCCGTAAACTGTGCATCGCTTCCCGAAAGCCTGATCGAAAGCGAATTGTTCGGCTACCGCGCAGGCGCTTTTACCGGCGCCCAGCGCCAGGGCCGCAGCGGCAAAATACTGCAGGCCCACGGCGGCACGCTTTTGCTTGACGAAATTGGCGACATGCCTTTGGCGTTGCAGGCGCGCTTGCTGCGCGTACTCGATGAACGCAAGGTCACGCCACTGGGTGCAGACGCATCGGTCGATGTGGATATTCAACTGATCAGCGCCAGCCACCGTAATCTGACAGATCTGGTAGCCAAAGGCCAATTCAGGGAAGACTTGTACTACCGACTCAACGGCGTAGAAATACGCTTGCCGCCACTGCGCGAGCGTCAGGATAGACGCCAGCTTATCGAGGCCATTCTTCAGGAAGAAGCCGGCAAACCAATCGTGCTCGGTGAGCAAGTGTTGAAGATTCTTATGCAGTACGCCTGGCCTGGCAATTTGCGGCAGATGCGTCATGTGTTGCGCACCATGGCAGTCCTGGCCGAGGGTACAACCATTGGCC
>JBOIGK010000797.1:0-5603 GCA_050742695.1 Advenella sp.
ACTGGGTGAATTTGTCGGCCTGCACGTGCCGGTCGAGCCGAATCAGGGCCAGGTCATGATCGGCGAGCGCTGTGCCCCGTTCCTGTCCTATCCCACCATGCATGTGCGGCAAACCAATGAAGGCACGATACAGATCGGCGACTCGCTGGAAGACGTGGGCTATGACGATACAACACGACTGTCATTACAGCAGGGCATCGCCCAGCGGGCCATCGATTATTTCCCGGCGCTGGCAGACATGCGAATCATTCGCTGCTGGGCGGCGCTGCGGATCATGTCGCCCGACGGCATGCCGATCTATCAGGAATCGTCCGACATGCCTGGCGCCTACGTAGTGACCTGCCACAGCGGCATCACACTGGCGGCCAACCACGTTTTCACGATCCCCGAGTGGATTCTGCGCGGCAACGCTACCCAAACCATCGCCCCATTCTCCAACCAGCGCTTCTGCAATTTGAACAGAGATCAATCATGAACACAGTACTTTTCAGAACCGTGCACGCCGACAGTGGCCAGGCATCTGCCCAGACCGTTTCCTTTGACTTCGAAGGCAGGCAACTGAACGCCCCCAAAGGTATCACCGTGGCCGCCGCATTGATGCAAAACCAGGTTCTGCATTTTCGTGATTCGCCCGTCAGCGGCCAGCCCCGCGCCCCTTACTGCCAGATGGGCGTCTGCTTCGAATGCCTGGTGCAAATCAATGGCGTACAAAACCGGCAAAGCTGCATGACAGTGATCGAGGACGGCATGGTCATCCGGATGCAACAGGGTCAGACCACGTTTACGGTGATTCAGACAGGTGACGAACAATGAGTACACACAAAAATGTCGCCATTATCGGCGCGGGGCCTGCCGGTATGATTGCTGCGGCCAGACTGGCAAGCCGGAATCATTCGGTTATCGTTCTGGATGAACAGCCGCAGGCCGGCGGCCAGATCTGGCGCAATATCACAGGTACCACGACCGGACTTGCCGGCATTCTGGGTCCGGACTACGCTGCGGGTGCGACCGTGGCCGGTCAGTTTGCCGCCAGCGGCGCGCAACACCTGCGCGGCGCAACCGTATGGAACCTCACACGCGAGCGCCAGCTCCATTATCTGCACGAGGGGCAGACGCGTACGCTGACGGCCGATGCAGTGATTCTGGCCACGGGGGCCATGGAGCGCCCCTTCCCCATTCCAGGCTGGACCTTGCCTGGCGTCATGGGTGCCGGCGCCGCCCAGGTATTGCTCAAGGGGTCCGGCACCGTGCCGGCCACACCCGTTGTCATTGCCGGCTGCGGCCCCCTGCTCTATCTGATTTGCTGGCAGTATTTGCGGGCCAATGTGCCCATTGCCGCCGTACTGGACACCAGTTCGGGCAGGGATATTTTTCAGGCGAGTGCTGCGTTGCTTACGGGGCTTGCTGCATTCAGTGACATCCGCAAGGGCTTGTCCATGATCAACACCATTAAGGCAAAAAACATCCCCTTCTATCGCGGAGTGCAGAATCTGCGTGTGCTAGGCCAGGCCAGCGTGCGTTCAATTGCATTTGAACATCAGGGGCAAACCCATGAGCTCGATACCAATCTGGTACTGCTGCACCAGGGCGTGGTTCCCAATACGCAATTTACCTGGCTGTTGCGCGCCGCACACGACTGGTCCGAAACAGGCGCCTGCTGGATCCCCCAAGCAGATGCCTGGGGCCGGCTGCACGACCTTGAAGGGATTTACCTTGCCGGTGATGGCCAGGGCATTGCCGGCGCCCAGGCTGCCGTTACCCGCGGCGAGCTTACCGCATTGGCCGCAGATGCACAATTAAACCCGACGCAGGCAGATTCACTTGAGAGCCGCAGCGCGCCGTTGCTATCACGACTGAAAAAGGACATGGCGCTGCGCCCGTTTCTGGATGCGGCCTACATGCCCAAACGCGAGAACCGGATTCCACGCGACGACACGATTGTTTGCCGCTGCGAAGAAGTAACCGCCGGGCAAATCCGGGACTTCGTCAAACAAGGCTGCATGGGACCGAATCAAGCCAAGTCGTTCAGTCGCTGCGGGATGGGCCCCTGCCAGGGTCGCATGTGCGGGCTCACTGTGACCGAAGTGATTGCCGACCAGTTGAAGGTTGCGCATGACCAGGTCGGCTACTACCGGATCCGCGCACCGCTCAAGCCGGTTACACTGGCAGAGCTGGCCTGCGCCACCGATTCCAAATTCTGAATTTTTCACAGGAGTAAACGATGTCAACAATAGAACGTTTCGAAACCAACAAGCGGATGAGCCGCGTCGTCAAATACAACGGCATTCTTTTTCTGAGTGGCCTGACAGGCGATAATCCTGACGAGGACGTACAGGGCCAAACCCGCAGCATTCTGGCGAAAATTGAAAAATATCTGCAAGCACATGGTTCATCCAAAGACAAGATCCTCACTGCACAGATCTGGCTCAAGGATATCGACCGGGATTTTGCAGGCATGAACGAAGTCTGGGACAGCTGGTTGCCCGAAGGCACTGCGCCCACACGCGCCACCGGTGAATCCAAACTGGCTGCGCCCAAGCTGCTGGTTGAGATCATCGTCTCGGCTGCCGTGTAACCGTACGAGCAGGGCAACCCATGAGTCACCATGTCAAATGTGATGTTATCATTGTCGGTGGGGGCATTCATGGCGTTGCCGCAGCCTATTTTCTGGCAAAAAAAGGCGTCTCGGTCGTGTTGCTTGAGAAGGAGTTCTGTGGCCGCTGCGCCTCGGGTGTTAATGCCGGTGGCGTACGAACCCTGGGACGGGTATTGCCGGAAATCCCCCTTTCCCTGGCATCCTCGACACTGTGGCAAACACTCGATTTTCTGCACGGTTTTGATGGCGCCTTTGTGCGAACGGGGCAAATCAAGGTTGCCGAATCCGGGCAAGACATGCAGATTCTGCGCGAACGCCGGGATCTGCTTGCCCAACATGGTTTTGATCACGAAAAACTCATCGACAGGGACCAGGTGCGACAGATCGTACCGGCTATCGCAGCGCACGTTCAGGGCGCCCTGTGGGTCAGCACTGACGGTTTTGCCTTTCCCTATCTGATCGTACAGGCATTTGCCCGTCAGGCCCGCAAATACGGCGCGCAGATACGGGAGCAATCGCCCGTCAATACAATAGAAAATAGCGGCAATCACTGGCGCGTGCGTACGCCAGAGCACACCATTGCCGGCGAGAAACTGCTGCTGTGTGCCGGTGCCTGGACCGGCGAGCTGGCACGCCTTTGCGGGGACGATCTCCCGATCACGCCCGGCGGCCTGATGCTCATGGTGACCCAGCGCGTACCGCATTTTATCAATCCGGTACTGGGGGCCACCAGTCGCGGCCTATCCTTCAAGCAGTTTGGCAATGGCACCGTGGTTATCGGCGGAGCGCTGGAGTGTGAGGCCGACGCCAGGCAAAACCATGCCGAACTGGAATTTTCACGACTGGCGAACAGCGCGCGCATCGTGACCGAACTTTTTCCATTTCTCAAAAATGTGAGTATTACCCGAGCCTGGTCCGGCATTGATGGCTATGCGCCAGATCACACCAGCATCATCGGGCCCAGTGCATTGGTGGACAATTTGTATTACGCTTGTGGTTTTTCATCCAGCGGCTTTCAGCTGGGGCCGGCATCGGGCCAGTATCTGGCACAGTTGATCGCCGACAATGCAGTGAATCGGCTGCATCATGGCCTGTTGCCTGCGCGTTTTTCCGCATAGCGGCAAAGCCGACCGGCCTTGCCGTCTTCCCGCCTTGTGTCAGACAGGCAGATGCAGAACATGCCTGGCAACAATATTGCGCTGTATCTCATTGGCGCCACCGTAAATGGTCGTGACCATCGAGTGTGTAAAGGGCGCCAGGCTGTTGATCACCGTACCGTCCTCATAATGGGTGTCGTCAAACTGGCCGCCGTGCTCGTTTGCAGAACGGGCAAGCTCCAGGCCGATTCTCATATAGGTTTCGGTAGCCCATATTTTCAGCAGCGATATCGAAGGCGGCAAATCCGTCCCATTTTTTACATACCCGGCAAACATCGAAAACAGACTTTCCAGATCTGCAATATCCATTCGCAATTGTGCATAGCGTTGCAAAAAGAATTCACTTGTAAACAGATTTTCCTTGCGCGCAAGGGTTGTCAGTATCGAAAAGGCGTGTTGTGACTGTTGCGGGCTGCCGGCAAAAATACGCTCGAACCCCAGCAAAGCCTTGGCAATTGCCCATCCTTCATTGAGACGGCCGACAAGGTTGGCTTGCGGCACCCTCACATTATCAAAAAATACTTCGCAAAACTCCTGATCGCCCAACAAATTGGTAATGGGTGACACACTGATGCCGGGGCAAGACAGATCGATCAAAAGAAAACTGATCCCCGCCTGCTTCTTGACGGTCTTATCTGTTCTTACCAAGGCAAAGATATGCGTCGCATTATGCGCCAGTGTTGTCCAGATTTTCTGGCCGTTGACGATAAAATCGTCGCCGTCGGCGACCGCTTCGGTTTTCAGGGAAGCCAGATCAGACCCGGCGTTAGGCTCCGAATAGCCCTGGCACCAAATATGTTCCCCCGAAAGAATTTTTGGAAGATACGCCTGCTGTTGCTGCGTGGTGCCATATTTGATAAGCACGGGTCCCAGATTGATGATGCCCTGGTCCGGCAGCCGGGCCACGCCATATTTTTCCATTTCCTCAAAGAAGATGAGCTGCTTCTGCGCTGAAAGCCCCATGCCACCGAAGGCTTTGGGCCAGGCCGGTGCCAGCCAGCCTTTCTTGGACAGCAAATGGTACCAGTCCTTGACTTCAGACCAGTACAAGCGCCGGGCAACATGCCGCAAGGACGAAGGATAGTGATCCACCAGAAAGCTTCGGACCATGGATGCAAAATCCCGGTCGGCCATTGCATTCAGATCCCCATGATGATCGGTTGCGGCCATATCCACTGTTTCGCTACTCGTGCTGCTATTGCTTTGCACATTGAGCTGGTCTCTGATGTACCGAAGACGGTGCCGGTCCTCGTTGCCCAGCCACGCAGACAAATGAAGGGCGCGTTTCAGATAGATCCCGAGGTCAAGCTCGTCCGTGTATCCGATCGCTCCGTGCAACTGAACCGCCAGCTTTGATACGGATACCCCAACCTGATCGGCGCGGGCCTTGACCAGACTGGCCACGGCCGAGAGCGCAATATCACCTTTGCAATAGGCAATCCAGGTTTCCTTCAGGGACGCTGACAATAGCAGGATATGCATGTAGGCATCGACCATCCGATGCTGTAATGCCTGATTGGCCCCAATCGGCTTGCCAAATTGTTCTCTGGTTTGCAGATAGTCCAGCGTCATGTTGAACGCCTGTGCAGAAATGCCCAGCAATTCGTGACTGGCAACAAACCGACCTGCGTCAAGCGCCTTGTCCAGTGCCAGCCTGACTGTGCTGCCACTGGCGACAATCCGCTCCTGGCCAACGGCAACGTCAAACGTCAGGTGAGCCACGAACGAGCCGTCAATCCGACGCACACTCTCTATTTTTACGCCCTGATCGGCACAATCGACCCAAACCAGAACGTCATCATCGCCCCGCGAACACTGCACTAACCAGCCGTCAGCGCCATTGCCAGGGC
>JBOIGK010000798.1:0-4503 GCA_050742695.1 Advenella sp.
CTCTGCATCTGCTTTGGTACTGGCTTCTAGCGGCGTATACGCTGCAACTCTGACGGGCGGCTTTTATGGTGTTGGCGGTACGGCGGGCAGTACCGCCGGCGGTGGTTCCAGTGCGACTGGCAGTCAGGGTTCACTTCTGGCAGGCGCAGCAACCAATGCGTCGGCAGCTCAGAACCAGACTATGTCTGGTGCGCAGGTAACAGGCGGTTTTGGCGGTGTCACGACAATTACAGAAGGCAATTCGCTGTCAACACAAACCAATACCGGCGGTGCATTGGGCCTGGCAGGTCAGACATCTAATGCGGGAGCAGGGGGCGCATTCGGATCAGGCGCCACTGGCAGTTTTGGCACCATTGGCGGCTTTCTTAGCTTCGCACCGTAATTTCTCTTGATACGGCAATAACTCACAGTAACCGGGCCTTGTTCAGATCAATGCCGACGCGTCGACTGTTCTTGGCGGGTTGGAGTAGAACATTGACCTGGTTACCTGATAAGGGACATGCCAATTGAGACCGCAACTCAAGGAGTTGAAAATGAAAAAACTATTATTGTTATCAGCGCTGGTGATTGCGTCGACAGCCGTTTCGGCGCAAACCATTACGATTGGCGCGTTTGCCACCAGCGGTGGCGCTGGTAGTACAGCCAGTGGTGGCTCATCGGTCGCCGGCAGCCAGGGCTCGCTTGGCACTTCGGCCGCAGGCAACACCTCTGCGGCATCCAATCAAACGGCATCTGGTGCGCAAGTAGTGGGCGGGCCCGGCGGCGTAACAACGCAAACCGCCGGACAATCTCTTTCTTCGCAAACCAATTCCGGGTTTTCTCTCGGGTTTGCTGGACAGACATCCAATGCGACTGCTGGTGGCGCCTTTACATCCGGAGCGGGTGGCACCTTTGGAACGATCGGCTCTTTTGCTCACTGGACACCTTAAGGCGGGTGCGTATCGCACAAGCACTTAAAAAAAGAAACCATCTTCTCGGGGAGAGCGCGCTCTCTCCGTAAGGGAATTGCCATGAAAATGATACTTGTCGTTACCCTTGGGTTGCTGCTGTCACCGCCGGTGTTTGCCCAATCAGCAGGAGCAATCTCGGGTTCAAACTCTAACGCCAATAGCGGATCAAATGCCAACTCAAATCAGTCCGCCGATTCCGGTGCAGCTGCAGTCGTTGATCTGACCTTTGGCGGCTCGGAACAAAGGCGTACACAGACAGTCCATACCACCCCAAATGTATATGCACCGCCCAGTATGTTTGGCGGCGTGAACAACTGCGGTCAGTCGAGCACATTTGGTATTGGTGCGACCGGTTTTGGTATCGGTGGTTCGCTGGCCGGTGAGTCCGAAGCGTGTAATGCGCGCGAAGATACCAGCATTGCGTACAAGCTGGGATACAAAGATGTGGCAGACATGCGTTTTTTCTGTTTCGGTGAAGACGTGAACCGCAAAGCCTATGAATCCACTGGCCGAACTTGTCCCAATTACGCTACCGCCAAAGGACTCCCGGAGCGCCCGGTGGCCGCTGTTAATAACAGCAGGATCAATAACAGCCAGAGTCAGCGCAATACCAGCCGTGTAGTTGCGACGACGCCGGTCAGAAGTCCGGAAGTTTATGTGGACAGGCCAAGGCTGCAGCCCCAGGCTACGCAGGATCTTCGTGCATTTTACGGTTCGAATTGACAGCGCTGCTGGCATTGCCAAAAAAATGTCGGATCAACTGCTAAAGAGGCTGGAATATGTTCGTTATCCCAAGGCCAGGTTGCTTTGAATTGCGGTTGGAGCAGTCAGGGGAAAAAAACAAGGCGCCGTCGCCATTGATAATGGCACACGACGGCGCCCCGTAGCCTACCGGGCGGGCATTTTTTTTTGAGGGTCGGGAGTTGCCATGGCGTGCAATTACCCGGTGAAAAACTGCTCTTGTGATAACAGGAAAATCACAAATGAGTATGATCATGGAAGACGAAATCGAACGTTGGACAGCCAAGCGTAAAAGTGCGCTGGTGCTGGATATTATTCAAGGGAAATCGACGGTCTCAGAAGCCAGTCGCATTTATAACCTGCCTGCTGCCGAGGTCGAAAGCTGGGTGGTTGATGGCAAACGTGGTATGGAAAATGCATTGAGGGCAAATCCGCTGGATGTCAAAGAGCAGTATGAGCGTCAGCTCAAGCAACTGCAGGAGGCGTACGGAGAGGCGATGCTGGAGCTGCGCGCCAAGAAAAAGCTACAACCCCTGTTGGACGAGGCCAACAAATGAATGGGTAGATCCGCCAGGGATTGCAAGCAGATGAATTTATCGTTTCAATTGCCAGACTGTGCTATTGGTTTTGGGTGGCAGGACGTCCGCATTTTATTTGGCTGCTTGCATTGAGCAGACCACCCGATTTTTATTTACTTTGTTGTTGCGCATGCCGTTAGCGGGTTTTCCGTAATAAGCAATTCATTGTAACGTTTTCCGTGGCATGAAAAATGGTATTTGCGATGGCAGCAGCAGTGCCGACAAGACCGACTTCTCCCACGCTCTTGGCGCTTGGCGCGTTCACGTGCCGATCGTCTTCCTTAAGCGAATATCATCACGATATCGTCAACGTCTGCTTGGTCGGTGTGGTGTGCTCGGCCAGATTATGATTCATGAATCGCCCTGCGTTATGATCCAGCATGCCGTATCTGTACAATGCCTGGCTTATACCCCAGACGATGCCGCCCGTGATCTGATTCGCTGCGGTCTTAGGGTTGATCGTTTGTTGCGAAAGCCCCGAAAGCTAAAAAAATAATTTGACACAGAAGCCTTAAAGGGTAAGGCATATACACGTCTCGTAACAGAGTGCTGGTTCCTGTCACGTAAGTATCCCGCGCGAGCAGAAGTTGCAGGTAGAATAGCGTGTAGGCTCGTGGTGCTGGCCGCAATAGGTCGGGCTCATCACAATTGAACTACATAAGAAATTACCGATAAAGGAGTCGCCATGGATCATCTATTTGCAAAATTTGCGACAGTTATTTCGCATGTAACGGGCAGTCCCATCACGTTCATCATTTGCGTAGCAGCAGTCCTGCTCTGGGCGATTTCCGGGCCCTTCTTCGGTTTTTCAGAGACCTGGCAACTGGTGATCAACACCGGTACCACCATCATTACGTTTCTGATGGTGTTCCTGATTCAGAATACTCAGAATCGCGACAGCGTTGCTTTGCAGACAAAGCTGGACGAAATCATTCGCTCATCGGATGCGAAAGACCAGTTTATGGGAATTGAAACAATGACAGACAAGGAGCTGGAAGCATTGCATGAAAAATGTGAGAAGGAGGCCAGGCACTCGCAGATGATGCTGGAAAAAACTCATGCGGAACGGCGCACGCGCAAGAGCCGAAAGAATTAGCAGCGTGCCGCCTGCCATGTTCTTGGCGCCGGTGCAGTGATCCAGGCTGATACAAAGCAGAAAAACGGAACGATTGACTGCTTGTTGATGGCCAATGCTTCCAACTGCTGCTCATGTGCAGCTCGACCATGCAGACGCAGGCAGTTCACGCATTGCACATGTATTGAAATCGGCGGCTGGCATCCATCAATTGCTGCTGTAATCGGGTAACAATGCAGTCCACGGACTCCACCGAGCGCGCAAAACCCACTGCGGGCCCCATTGACAGCATGCCTTCTTCGTGTTCTCCCCGTTCGTACACCAGCGCTCTTGTGCGCGCACCACTGATTAATTCCCCGAATTCAGCATACTCACGTGCTCCTGCCTGCTCCTTGGCTGCGACCTTGCGAGCATTGATATTGTTAATGACTCGCCAGGTGTCGCCCAAGGATCCAAGAACCGTGCACGTGCCGTGCTGATCGGTGGCGGCCACGCGTTGCTTATATGCGTCGTGTGCCGGTGTTTCGTGTGCGAGCGTGAAAATACTGCCCATGACCACGGCATCTGCGCCCAAGGCAAGTGCAGCTGCAATTTGTCGCCCGTGGCCGATACCCCCGCCCAATGCAAGTGGAATGTGCAATTGCTCAAGCGCATACGCGCCGTTCAAAAACGTTGGCAACTGGTTGCTGCCGGGATGACCGCCTTCTTCCATGCCAACCAGGGTTACCGCATCTACGCCAAGATTCTGCGCGGCAACAGCGTGGCGTACATGGGCGCATTTGTGAATCACGATCGAATTGGTTTGTTGCAATTGTGGCAATAGCGATGTTGGCGGCAGTCCCGCTGTCTCGAAAATACGCACGCCTTCTTCAAGAGCGATGCTTAAACGTTCAAGCACAACGTCATTGCTCTGCATACGACGCGATAGCGTCAGATTGACGCCGAAGGGCATGCCACAAGTTAGCTGACGACATGTTTGCAGTTCCTGACGGAATTGCGCATTAGAATTTGAACTGCGCGCCGTGATGAAACCCATGCCACCGGCTCTGACCATTGCGGCGACCAGGTGTGCATTGGAAAGCCACATCATGCCGCCCAGAAGCAAGGGCCATCGGATACCGAGCAATGTGGTCATGCGCGTTGGATAGTGATCCGGGAT
>JBOIGK010000799.1:0-17591 GCA_050742695.1 Advenella sp.
CGTGCTCGGTACGAGCCCAGTCGCGCTGCCATTCGGAAGCGACGGCAAGCCAGGTTATCACGTTGACGCCTGCCGCGATCATACGCTGGATTGCAACTTCATGCGCCTCAACCGAAGTCCCACCCGAGGCATCAGTAACTACCGTGACATCCCAGCCCTCGCCCGCGGCCTGGATCGCAGGCATCGCAACGCAGACTTCGGTCCACAGGCCAGCGATGATCAGTTGCTTGCGGCCCGTCGCCTTGACGGCATCGACCACCTTTTGATCTTCCCAGGTGTTGATGAACGTGCGGTCAATCACTTCCTGACCGGGGAACACATTTGTGATTTGCGGAAAAATAAGACCGCCACGATCGGCGATCACGCTCGTCAGGATGGTGGGAACGCCAAATGCTTTGGCGGTTTTTGCCAGTGCCGTCGTATTGTTGACTACCATCTGCGGCTCGTGGCTGTTCAGGTTTGCGAGCTGGTAAGGCTGATGGTCGATCAGAACGAGCACCGAGTCTTCAGGACGAAGCAAAGAGGCAAGGCCATTACGAAATGTCATGAATATATCCTTGTGTATGAGGTGGGTGTCAGAGGCAGGCTTGCGTCGACTGCGACGCTACCAGGGTGAATTCTGGCATTCCTGTCGCAAATACGGTAGTCTTGCCTTGTGCTACACTGTGTCGCGAAAAGAGGAACGCCAAATTGGACATCGAAGAGCTGCGAACATTCGTTGAAATTGCTGATGCCGGGGGCGTGTCGCCCGCTGCGCGCCGACTCGGTGTATCCAAGTCAATCGTCAGCCGGCGGCTATTACGGCTTGAGCAGGAGCTTGGCGTGCTGCTTGTTGCGCGAACCACCCGCGGCGCGGCGCTCACAGAAGCCGGCGCCACCTTCCGAGACTATGCCGCCAAAGCGTGTGCCGAGATCGACGTAGCCAGGGAAACGATCTTGCCTACCGGTGAACTTTGCGGCCGCTTGCGAGTTGCGGTGCCGGTTTCTTTCGGCCCTAATCACCTGGCTCCCGTGCTTGCTCGCATGGCGCAACTGCATCCGCAGCTGCACGTCCATGCCTCCTACAGTGATCGCTTCGTTGACCTGGTGGCAGAAGGTTTTGATTGCGCAATCCGGATTGGCTACCTTCAGGACTCTGACCTGATCGCAAGACGCATCGGTCCGGTCTATGGAAAGCTGGTAGCCAGTCCAGACTATATCAAAGCACACGGCTCCCCAGAAACGCCGGATGAACTCATCGCCCACCAGGCCCTTATGCAGGGCACCGAAGCCTGGCAATTTATGAATGGCGACAAGATCGTCACGGTTCGCCCGCAAGGGCGCTTCAAAGCAGACAATGCCACTGCGTTGGCCGCCGCCGCACTGGCAGGGCTGGGCATCGCCTGGATCCCCGACGCTGTCACTCATGAACATGTAGCCAGCGGCGCGCTTGTGCCGGTCATGACACGCTATCCACCTCCACCAGCAGCAGCATATGTCATTCGCCCGCCGGGCAGGCATCCTGCAAGGAAGGTGCGGGTGCTGACCGAATTGCTGATTGAGTGCTTCGCACAGGCCCCTGAGCCTGTGGGCGTCGGCTAGCAACTGCGCTGGGTACGAAGCAGCAAGCCATAGGCGTTCGCACAATTTGGTGGGGCCGCGAATAATCCTGACAATATGTCACTTGAATTAATAATAATGAGCTGGCCGATGAACGAATACCTTACTGTCACATGAAAGGGCTTGCCCATAAGCAATAACACCCTCGGATGATGGATCACGCGCTGTAGCAAGAGTATGAAAATGCGTGATTATTGGGGCAGCAGACAGTTTCTCATCAACTTTGCTCCGATAGACAACAGCGCACCCCGTCGATAAGCCAGCTCATAAGGTTCACTGCGTAACGTGAATTCAAACGGCAGTACCCTGACCAGTTTATTGCGCACAAAAAACGAGGCTACGTCCGTGGAGGCCAGAGCGACAAAGGATGGATTTCTGTTCAATAACGCCAGAGTTGCGAACGGAGAGGTTGTTTCAAGCAAATTCGCAGGGAAACGAATCCCGGCATTGTAAAATTCGCGCTCAAGCAAGAGCCGCATTGGCATATTGGCACGGTACACAATCCATTTACATTGAGCCAGTTCTTCAAGCGTCAAGCGGTCACGACAAGCAAACGGGTTATCACAGTTGGCAATGACGCTCAATTCTTCTTGTTGCAGATGTTCGCTCTCATAAATTTCCGGCGTTTTGCTAACCGACGTACGACATATCGCCAGATCAAGCCGACCAGAATCTATCAAACTCAGAAGTTCGGCACTGGTGTCCTCAACGATTTCGACTGACATGCCTGGGTGCGTCTGCATGAGATCGGCCACGGCATCGGTAAGTAGTGGTATTGCGCCCATGATGCATCCGACAGCAGCCCTGCCACCATCCCCTTTCTGGATCGCATCCAGTTCGTTTCGCAAATGACCAAGGTCGGTATAGATCATTCGGGCGTACCTCAACACACACAAGCCTAAATCGTTGGCCTGCAGGCCACGGTTGGTTCTATTGAAAAGCGCTGCCCCAAATGTCGTTTCAATTTCCTGAAGCGCCTTGCTTGCGCCTGGCTGGCTGATAGCCACCTCATTTGCCGCCCCCAAAAGGGAGCCATGTTCGGAAATGGCGATCAACAGACGAAGATGCCTGACATGCAGCCGGGACGCAATAGAGGATAAAGTGGGTGTCATGAATTAACCAAAGGCTATACCTGTATGAGCAGTTTTCAGTACATCGCATAGCAATAACACACATACAATGACCGGAAAATCTACATAGAACAACGAATAAATGGGGACATAACCATGCAGTTGTATATGTCCATATCGATCTCAATTATAACTTTTTCTTAATTCAGATGGCACTCATACAATATCTCACTCATATCCAATTCGACTTCGGCGCCGTGCGTTTATTACAAGCGGAATGCGATCGCATCGGGATCAAACGCCCGATGGTCGTAACAGATCAGGGCATCCGGTCTGCAGGCCTGCTAGAGGCCGCTATGCGCCATCTGAATCATGCGGACAACGTACCCGTCTTCGATGAAACGCCGCCCAATCCAAATGAAAAAGCCGTGCGCAAGGCTGTTGCGATTTTTATCGAAAAGGAATGTGACGGGATCATTGCGATAGGAGGCGGATCTTCAATCGACCTGGCCAAGGGTGTTGCAGTATGCGCAACGCACGAAGGACCACTTAAGACCTTCGCCGTTATTGAAGGTGGCCTCAGCAAAATCACATCGGCCGCAGCGCCGGTGATAGCCATACCAACGACGGCGGGCACCGGCAGCGAAGTGGGCAGGGGTGCGATCCTGATTCTTGACGATGGCAGAAAAGTAGGCATCATTTCACCTTTCATCGTTCCCAAGACGGCAATCTGCGACCCGGAGCTGACAATGAAGCTGCCAGCACAACTGACAGCCGCCACTGGCATGGACGCCATCGCGCACTGCCTTGAGACGTTTATGTCTCCGCTATTTAATCCGCCTGCTGACGGTATTGCATTAGACGGGTTAAACAGAGCGTGGCGCCATATCGAACAGGCTACCAGCAATCCGGCAGATCGGGACGCGCGACTGAACATGATGAGTGCAAGCATGCAAGGTGCTCTTGCGTTCCAAAAAGGACTGGGCTGTGTACATAGCCTTAGCCACTCTCTTGGCGGCATCAACCCGCAACTGCACCACGGGACATTGAACGCTATCTTTCTGCCTTCGGTCATCGAATTCAATGCACCCGCAACGACGATGGTACAGGAAAGGAAACTGGATCGGATAGCCGCAGCAATAGGGCTTGCAAACGCAAGCTCGCTGGCCAATGAAGTCATGAATTTGACCAGGCGGCTTGGCTTACCCACAACATTGGCGCAACTGGGAGTGACGCGAGAACTATTTCCCAACATTATCGACGGCGCACTTGCCGACCACAGCCACAAAACCAATCCGCGGGAA
Source organism: Advenella sp. (assembly GCA_050742695.1). GTDB lineage: Bacteria > Pseudomonadota > Gammaproteobacteria > Burkholderiales > Burkholderiaceae_B > Advenella. The sequence continues at coordinate 3,974 of JBOIGK010000799.1, forward strand.
GCGTCCGTGGAAGATTACATGACGATGCTGAATGAGTCGTTGTAAAAGGAGCCAGGCATATGCATCGACGCAATGCACGGCAGCGCCATAAAAACAAATAAGGAATTGGAAAAATGAGAGACAAACCGGACTCAAGTGGCGTTCCCCATAATCGTGTCGCCATTGTTACCGGAGCAGGAAGCGGCATAGGCAGGGCAACGGTGCACGCGTTGCTGGCCGATGGATGGCGCGTAGCCCTCGCCGGGCGTCATCTGGAGACGCTCGAAGCGACAATCGGCGACTGTGATCCTTTTTTTTCGGATCATGGCATTCGGACTATTGCCATACCGGCTGACGTCACCCAGCCGTCTTCTGTCGACCAGCTATTTGCTTCTGCGCAGCGTACTTTTGGTCGGCTCGACATGCTCTTTAACAATGCAGGGCTCGGCGTTGCCGGAAAGTCTGTCGAAGATCTGGCATACGAACGCTGGAAACAGATGCTTGACGTGAATGTCACCGGCACGTTTCTTTGCACGCAGGCGGCATTTCGGCAAATGCGTACGCAAACGCCGCGAGGCGGCCGCATTATCAATAGCGGCTCGTTGTCGGCGCATGTGCCCAGATTGCATTCAGCCGACTATACCGCCAGCAAGCACGCGGTTAGCGGTTTGACGAAAGCCTGCGCGCTCGATGGTCGGAAATACGATATCGCAGTATGCCAGGTGGACTTTGGCAACGCGAAGACAGAAATGGTGTCCGGCATGGAGACGGGCGTGCTGCAGGCAAGCGGCGAGCGCATTCCGGAGCCGACCATGGATGTCGTCCACGCAGCAAATGCCATTGTCTATATGGCCAACCTCCCGCTAGAGGCCAATGTTCAATATATGACGGTCATGGCCACCAAAATGCCATTTTTGGGACGGGGGTAATACAAAGAGGCAGACTCGTTGCACGCAGGTCGCCACGCGTTGCCGGCGACACATACTATTAAAATCAGGAGACAAAGATAATGAACACGACGGCAGATGCATCGCTTGAACCGCAGGAGCAAGAAAAGGCAGATCTGCTACGCAAAGTTGCGTGGCGAATCATACCGCTGATTATTGCCTGTTTTATCATGGCATATCTGGATCGCGTCAATATCAGCTTTGCAAAATTGCAAATGCAATCGCAGTTGGGTCTGAGCGAAGCTGCTTATGGGCTTGGCGCCAGTATATTTTTCATCGGCTACCTGCTTTTCGAAATCCCAAGCAATATTATTCTGGAACGAGTAGGCGCGCGCCGATGGATCGCGCGGATCATGATTACCTGGGGCCTGGCCTCGGCTGCCATGATGTTCGTCCAGAGCGAGACCTCGTTCTATGCGCTGCGCTTTCTGCTTGGGGCACTTGAGGCAGGCTTCGTTCCGGGTGTGCTCTACTTCTTTACGCAATGGTTTCCCGCCAGTTACCGTGGGCGCATGAACAATATGTTTTTCGGCTCCATTGCGTTGTGCGGCATCATTGGTGGCCCGATTTCTGGTGGCATTCTGAAACTGCTGGATGGTGCTCACGGCATGCCCGGCTGGCAATGGCTGTTTCTGATCGAAGGAATTCCTTCTTGTATTCTGGGCTTCGTGGTGTTGTTCGCCTTCAATGATCGCATCGAAGATGCCAAATGGCTATCCCCCAGGGAAAAAGCCATGCTGGCAAGCGAGATTGGCAATGATCCCAAAGTCGATAACACGCATTCTTTCCGCGAGGCGTTGAAACGACCGGTTATTTATCTGTTTTCGCTGATTTATCTCGGCCTTTGCATGGGAATCTACGGCATGCTTTTCTGGATGCCGCAACTGATCAAGACTGCAGGTACGGCGGACCCGTTGATTATCGGCCTGATTACGACCCTGCCGTACATCGCCGCGATTATCGGAACGATCCTGATCGGTAAAAGTTCCGACCACACCGGCGACCGCCGCTGGCACCTGGCCGGTTGTGCGCTGGCCGGCGCCGTCGGCTATGTGTTGTGTGCGATCTATTGGGACAACACCGTGATGTTGGTGCTGGGCCTTAGTATTGCCGCGACAGGCATCATTGCCTCTTTCGGCATATTCTGGGTGTTTCCCGTTCGCATACTGAGCGGTGTCGCCGCGGCCGGCAGTCTGGCCCTGATCAATTCCATCGGCCAAATCGGCGGCATTATCGCGCCTTACATGGTCGGCAAGGTCAAGGATGTGACGGGCAGCGCGTCGATGGGCTTATATGTGATTGCGCTGGCTTGCGTCGTCACTGCAATATTGATTATTTGCGCCATACCGCACAATATCCGTTTCCGAGATACGGTGGTGCGCCGGATTGCCGAGGAAAATGCCTAGCGGCACTGACCATATGTCAGAACATGAATGACGGTGGCGATACCCTAGGGCCGAAAGCCGTCGTCGTGATTGCCGAGGCAGGGTTCACCGACTGGATACGCGACACGTGGCAGGACATAGAAGCATCGCGGCGCGAATATGACGCAGCGGAGCAAGCGCGTAGCTAGCCGGCAAGAGGCAATGAGCCCAGCTTAATGAATACATTTTCCACTGTCGGTTTCAAAGAAATGATAAGCACCATCAGTGAATTTCAGATTGAGGACATCCCCAGGTCGGGCCGCGATGCGTTCGCGGAAAATGCATACCAGCTGTTGCGACTCCCAAAGCCGCATCAAAACCTGAGTCTCAGAACCTGTCGGCTCGACCAGCACGACTTCAGCAGGGATGCCATCAGCAGCGATGGAAGCATGTTCGGGACGCACCCCCAGTGTCAGCGACGTCCCATCGGCCACTTTGGAAGTAAATGTGACAGGAAGTGCGAAGCCGCCACCACTAACGAACTTGCCTTCGGCCAACTTGCCTGGAATGAAATTCATGGCGGGCGAGCCGATGAAGCCTGCAACAAAAACATTGGCCGGATGATCATAAAGCGCCAGGGGGCTGCCGATTTGCTCTACACGGCCATCTCGCATAACCACGATTTTATCGGCCATCATCATGGCCTCGATCTGATCATGGGTGACATACACGGTGGTTGTGCCCAGGCGCTGGTGCAGCGCTTTGATTTCCCCGCGCATTTGCACGCGTAGTTTGGCATCCAGGTTCGATAGCGGCTCATCGAATAAAAACACCTGCGGGTCCCGAACGATGGCGCGGCCCATCGCTACGCGTTGGCGCTGCCCCCCGGATAACTCTCTTGGATAGCGCTTCAATAAGTTGCCCAGGTCCAGTGCCTGCGCTGCCTTGGCTACCGCACGGGCTATCTCGTCTTTTGACGTCTTTTTAAGCTGCAGAGAGAATCCGATATTGTTTTCCACAGTCATGTGGGGATAGAGCGCGTAGCTTTGAAACACCATGGCGATATTGCGATCTTTCGCGGGGATGGAATTGAGGACTTTGCCGTTGACCAGAAGTTGGCCGCCAGAAATATTCTCAAGGCCGGCAATCATACGCAAGAGCGTGGATTTTCCACAACCTGAGGGCCCCACCAGCACGACAAATTCGCCGTCTGCTATGTCGATGGACACGTCACTGATGACTGCCGAGGTCCCAAAGTGCTTCTGAATGTTCTTGATTACAACTGCAGCCATCTTGATATCCTGATTTTGAGTTGATGCTATATGTCAATAAGATGTTACGACTACATCAAGTACGGGCGGCAAGCAGTATATCGGCCGCTTTTTCACCAATCATGATCGCTACCGCATTGGTGTTGCCCGATACGATGGTAGGCATGATGGAGGCGTCGGCCACGCGCAAGCCCATAATGCCATGGACGCGTAACTGCTCGTCGACCACCGCATCGGCGTCCTGCCCCATTCGACAAGTCCCAACAGGGTGAAAGACGGTTGTGCTGATTGAGCGCACGTAATCCAATATTTCATTGTCCGTCTCAATGCCCACGCCGGGCTTGAATTCGCTTTCAATAAGGCTTGCCAGAGCCGGTGCGGCGGCTATGCGGCGGGCGATTTTGACGCCCTTGACCAGGGCGTCGCAATCCTCTGGCTCAGTTAAATAGTTGGCCTGAATCACAGGTGGATCCAGCGGGTCGGCCGAACGCAATGTAAGCTGGCCCCGGCTGCGCGGCCGCAGCTGGCAAGCCGACATGGTAAAGGCCGAAAAACGGTGCAATCCCTGATCGTATCGATCCAGGCTCAATGGCTGAAAATGAAACTGTATGTCTGGTGTTTCCAGTTTATCATCAGACTTTATAAAGGCGCCTGCCAGGCTTGCGCCAAAGCTTAGCGGCCCGCGCTTGCGAAACATGTAATCGGCACCGATCAGCAGTCGACCCAGCACACTATGTGTTTTCTGATTCAGAGTGACTGACGTTTTTGTTTTAAAAATCGTTTTGACCTGAAGATGATCTTGTAAATTGCGGCCCACGCCGGGCAGCGCGTGGACAACATTAAGATCGTGCGCCTTGAGCTTCTCGGGGGATCCTATACCGGACAGCAATAGCAGTTGTGCAGAACCGATTGTGCCGGCGCTCAGGACGATCTCGCGCATGCTCTTGGCTGTTTTGATAATCTGACCCTGGCGGTATTGCACGCCGATGGCGCGCCGTCCTTCGAACAGGATTCGATGCACCTGCGCGTCTGTCGCGATCTCCAGGTTGCGCCGATCAGCGATGGGATGAAGGAAGGCACGAGCCGCGCTCCATCGGCGACCGTTCTTGATATTCAGCTGAAAATAACCAGCACCTTCCTGGATCTGGCCGTTGAAGTCCGACGAGCGCGCAAATCCCGCTTGTTCTGCGGCATCAACGAAGGCATCGACAACAGGGAGCTTAAAGCGCGGATCCGAGACGGTCAACAGGCCATTCACACCATGGAACGGGTCCGCGCCTCGACTTTGACTTTCGCTGCGCCGGAAATAAGGCAGGACATCCTCATAGGACCACCCGACGTTTCCCATCTGGCGCCACAGGTCGAAGTCCTGGCGCTGACCGCGAATGTACACCATTCCGTTAATGGAACTGGAGCCGCCCAGTACTTTGCCAAGAGGCAATCCCATTACGCGTCCGCCCAAGCCCGGCTCGGGTTCGGTCGCGTAACACCAATCAAATTTGGGGTTATGAATCAATTTAAAGATACCGCCAGGCACATGAATCCATGGGCTTTTATCCCGGGGTCCAGCTTCGATCAGCAAGACTCGCCGCTGCGGATCAGCGCTAAGGCGGTTTGCCAGGACACATCCTGCCGATCCCGCGCCGATGACTATGTAATCGTACCGAGAATCGCTCACGACAAGTCCTTCAAGAATAAGTACGGTAGTTTCATCGAACACATATGGGTGTTTTCCTAGCCCTTGACCGAGCCCGCGGTCAGTCCGGCAATTAAATAGCGCTGCAAAAAGGCGACCAGAAGAATAACCGGCACAAATTGCACGGTTACCCCGGCAAACAACACGCCCCATGCAGTACCATCCACGCCGCCCATGACCTGGCTGATAAGCAGAGGAGCTGTTTGTGCATTTTGATTGACGAAAATCAACGCAAACAGAAATTCGTTCCAGGAAAAGACAAACACGAAAATGCCGCCTGCCACCATTCCCTGCAGCGTGAGCGGCAGTATCACCCGAAACAGCATCTGGAACGACGTGGCGCCATCCATCAATGCGGCTTCGTCCAGCTCCCTTGGGACCTCGTCGATAAAAGTCTTCATGATCATCGTAAACAGCGACACCCAGAAGGCGGCGTAAAGAATGATAAGCACCAAATGCGTATCGCTCAGGCCCAGGTAATCGGCCAGCGGAAAGAGCGGCAGACTGACCACGATAGGCGGCAGCATGCGTATGGCGATCAAGTACAGCGCGCTGGCCGCCAACAAGCGGCTGCTATAGCGCGAATACACATAACCGGCCAGGGCGCTCACAATACCGGCAAGCAATGTAGCGCCGACGGCCACAATAAGACTGTTGCTCAAGGCGGGAAAAAAGCCTTCCCACTGATCCCAGAGCTTGGCGTAGTTTTCGAGCGTGGGGATAAAATGCAGCGTAGGCGGATACCGAAAGACGTCCTGGGGCGGCGTGATAGAAGACACGAAGATAAAGGCGATCGGCACAATCGACCAGGCAATGATCACCAGATACACCAACCCACGTGCCAGCCGCCCTAAGAGTCGATTAACCATACTGCTTCACCATACGACGATGCATTTGATAGAGATAGAATGAGGCCAGCAGCACTGAACCGAGCACCATGACCCAGCCCGTTGCCGCGGCAACGCCGAAGTCGCCATATCTGAATCCTTGCTCATACAGGTAAACCGCCAGGACCTCGGTCATTCGCGCGGGTCCTCCCTTGGTCAGTAGCCAGACCTCGGAAAACAGTCGAAATGCGAAAATCAAGCGAAAAATCATCGCCAGGAGAATAGCGGGAATCAATAGCGGGAGGGTAATACGTTTGAATGCTTGCCACGGCGTCGCCCCATCTATCGCGGCCGCTTCATAGACAGTTGACGGAATCGCCAATCGGCCAGCGTACAGCAGCAGAAAGGTAAAAGGCAGGTTGTGCCAGATACTGATGATCGAGATCAGGATCAGTCCCTGAATGGGCGAGACGCTCCAATTGAACAGACCGAAGCCCAATGCCTCAAGCGTTCGACTGAAGGCGCCTACGCTCGGGTCCATCATAATCTTCCACATCAGCACGCCGACGACTTCCGATATGGCATAGGGCATCAAGACAATAGCCAGCATAATCTTGGGCCAGGGCACGCCACGGGCAAAGACCACTGCCAGCCCCAGACCAAGAATAAGTTCGCAATACACGACGGCGTTGACGACAATGAAGGTATTGACCAGCGCTCGCCAGAAATAGGCGTCCTGAAATATTGTGACGTAGTTGGCCAGGCCCACGAACTGCACACCCGTCCCATAGCTAGAGACATTCAGGCTGAGCCACAGAACATACAGCGATGGGATGGCCAAGACGGCCAGCAGCAGAATATGCACAGGAGCAAGGAGTAAAAACGCAGAAATATCCGGCTTTCGTGACATCATTACCTCTTCACCAAATGTATTATCTCGGGACGGCGAGCGGCGCAGCCTGCTATTTCTTTTTCACCAGCGCTCCAATGCGTTTTTGCATCGATTCGGCCGCAGCCTCGGGCGTTTTGATTCCGATAACCGCCGCTTGGGATTCTTCGCGGAAAACCGACAGGGCCTGCAGGGAATCATTAAACGAGGAAGGAACCGTGATCGCCGCTTTGATCGCTTTGGCTTCTTCAGCAGTATACGGGAGGGTTTGCTTGAGCTTGGCGTTCTCATAAGCGGCCGGTCTGACCGGGCCATTGCCATTGAGCGCGATCAACGGTGTATTAGCCGGACTGGACAGCGTACGTATCAGGTCCCACGCCAGCTCCTTATGAGCGGAGTTTTTCGGGATAACCATGGACCAGATCTCGGTCAATGCGGTGATATCGCGCCCTGTGGAAGGATCGGCCGGGATTCCCACCACGTGTATCTGGCCGGCGGATAACGAGGCCTTCGGATTGTTATAGACCGTATAGCGGGCAAACGGATCAATGGACATTGCTGCCCGGTCTTTTTGCACGGCCGTAATGACATCGTCGATGCTGATCGACGCATAGTTGGTAGGCAGCACGCCTTCTTTGTACAACTGCGCCAGCACAGTCAGGCCTTTGATCATTTCAGGCGTATTCGCTTTAACGTTCAAATCCTTGTCGATCAGCTCCACCCCATACATATTCAGAAAGGAAAGCACGGCGAGATGCTCGTCCCCGGAGTTCATGATCAGGCCATTGACGCGCGTGCCGTCATCGCGGACGTAGGTCAGCTTGCGGGCGTACGCGACGAGCTCGTCGGCCGTCTTGGGCGGGCCATCCAGGCCCCGCTCTTTAAACAGCTTTTCGTTCCAGTGCAGGCCGGTAGTCGCATGGCGAAACGGGATCGCTGTTAATACGCCTTTGGCGTTGACCCCGGCCAGCAGATTGGCCGGGATGCCTTCAAATTGTTCGATGGGTGCTTTTTTCTGCCATTCATCCAAAGGCTCGAGCAGCGTGCTTATTTTGGGTACGGTGAATTTGTTGATAACAAACGCCAGATCGACAGAGGTCTGGCGCAGCGACAGCTCTCGAAACAATTTATCATGCATCGGCTCGATGTTGGCGGTGGTCCAGTTCAGCTTGACACCATTTTTTTTCGCCCATGCGCCGGCGACATCGCCTCCTGTCGTTCCGGGCACAAGACCACGAGACACGTTTTCATGAACCTTGTGCGACAGTATCGTGAAATTTTTCTCCTGCGCCTGGGCCGCTGCCCCATACGATGCCGCCAACCCGATTAATAGCGCGCTTGCCAGTTTGTGCCCGATCATCGTATTTCTCCTTTGGCTTAAATTTTGTAATGTCTTTGTTGTATTTGTTGTATTTGATATTCTTGTGATCCTGCTGCCGGCTAGTGTGTCCCGTCGAGCACGGCGCCTTCTGCCCGCAAGGTGGTCCGCAATTGGCCCACATCAAGTTGGGAAAAGTCATGGTTGTGCTCTTGCGTTTTCAATAGCATAACGGCGGCGGAGCCGACTGCCTGCCCCATAGCCAGACATGGGCCCATCACGCGCGCCGAACCATTTGCGCCACGATCGGAAGACAGTATCCGGCCTGCGCCCGCGACGTTGCTAACACCGTCCGCAATCAGGCACCCCCATGGAATATCATACGACCCGCCGTCACGCACGGGTATACGTATTTGCCCGGTGCCGGATTGATGGATATCCACATGATGTGCGCCTTTGCCAATGCCGTCAGCTTGCTTGCGCGCCTGCAGAACGTCGTCCTCGGTCAGGGTAGAAACACCTTGGATGCGATAGGTTTCCCGCACGCCCAGTCGGCTGGCTATACCGCTGAAAGTGGCATGTTCGAATCCGGGCACGTTTTTTTGCATGAACGTGCTGCACTGAAGCACCTGGTCAGACAGCGTAGCCAAGGTGGCACTCAGATCCGTTGTCCTGGTGCCATCGATATCACCGACCCGGGTCGTGTTCAGGCATACCTCGCGGCGACTTCTTGACGTGGGCTGTATCATGATCAGCGCGGTCGGATATAGATCGCCTCTATCTATAGCACTTTGAACCAGCGCACCGTTGCCTTTCAGAAAAACAGTGGGTTCGTTCTGAATTAATGCCGCTTCAGCCAGTTCCCGATCGCTGCGATTTTGACGAATGGTATCGCTTTCTCCTAGCGCAAAATGCTCAGGATGATCGCGCATAAATTCGAGCAGTGGTTGGGTCTGGACCCCCGACATACGAAACATCAACGACACAGGTTGCAGTTCGCCTTTTGGCCCGCCATGCAAGGTCTGTCCTCCGGCGCCGCGAATAAGATCTGCATCGCCCGAGCAATCGATAAAAATGGGCGCGTGCACTTGCGCTCTGCCTTCTTTATTGATGATGCTAAGCGATTGCACTCGACCATCGTGCGCGGTGACGTCCGTCGCAAAGGTTTGCAGCAGCAGCGTCACACCTGCCCGGGCGAGGCAACGCGCCACGGCCAGCTTCATGATTTCCGGGTCGATACACACGTACCAGATCAGCCGCCAGTCGTTCAACGGGCCTATGTAACCGCCCAATCGCTCGCATTCATCAAAAATTTCGCGACCGACACCCCCAAGTATCCATTCGCCCCGGGCATTGAGGGCGCCGTCAACAGCCATGCCGCTGATCAGTTCGCCGCCCGGGATGGGACCAGCATCGATCAGCAGCGTTTTGGCGCCGCTGCGGGCCGCGGTAATCGCTGCCGCGATACCCGCAGCGCCCGCACCGAGTATGACAATGTCGGCGTCAATGTTTCGTGATTTAGTTTCGGAATTGCCAGCCTGAGTATTCATTCGAGTGCCTTGTGAACGGTATGAATTGATTATGGAGGAAACATCTGTCATAGTGTGTCCAAGTCAAATCATTTTTTCCGCATAATGAACAAACTGATACTGCCTGGTACCATGACACGCGATGGATCCCAGAGCCTGCGCCGCGCGATTCATCTGTTACGCACCATGTCGATGCATACCTCTACGGGTTGGCGCCTGACCGATCTGGCTTACCAAACCGACCTGGACCACACCACCGTGCATCGCCTGCTCAAAAGCCTGGTCGACGAAGGCCTGGCGACCCGAGTGCCGGGCTCGAAGCGGTATACGCTAGGCAGCCTGGCCTACGAAATCGGATTGGCGGCAACGCCTTATTTTTCGATCGAAGCCAAGCTGGGAGATTCGTTGTCCAAGCTCGCAGAATCTACCCAAGAAATGATTTTCCTGAATATCCGCAGCGGCTGTGACACCGTCTGCGTTGCTCGTCACAAAGGCGCCAAAGCGTTGATGGCCTACACCGTCGATGTCGGTACCCGGCGCCCCCTATGCCTGTCTGCTGGAGGCGTGGCGATTTTGATCAATCTGCCTCGTAAACAGCAAATGAAGATCGAAGCAGAAAACCTGCGCGCTATCGAGCGCAATGGGCAGGCCAGGGCTGCTGCCGTCAAGCAAATACTGAGTCAATCGCGCGCGCTGGGTTTCGGTCTGAATCAGGAAAACATCATCCCCGGTATTGCCGCGATCGGCGTGCCGATACGTTCAAAAAGTAACGAACCGATAGCCGCCTTGAGTCTGGCCTCCGACAACCTTGCTCGGTTGAATGAACGCAGGGATAAGTTGCTGGCGCGTTTGTATCAGGAGGCTGAAAAAATTGAGCGAGTGCTTGATCAATTGCGCTTCTAACATCGCGTTAGTGTTCGCGCAATAGTCGATTCAGCGTCAGGTCCCAATTTTGCTTTATACTTTTAACCATCTTTTTGGTTATTGGCATACGACATTCGTGCTTCGATAGGCTATTTGGCACTGGTACCATCAACGTTGCGATAAAAAATCCGGATTTATAAAATCCTGCACATGTTTACCGACACCATACCTGTGATGCACAGCCTGTCACTGTTATATTGACTATGTTGAAATGAATTTCTAATAATGGTGACAAATCTGCTCTCGAATCGTCATTGCTCCCGATTACAAACCCTTTTTTTTCAGACCGCTATTGGTGACGCTGCTGGCCATGCTGGGCGCATACGCCAGCATTGGTCCTGATGCGATTCGTAACGATCAGATCGATTATGCTGACTCAATCGGACAAGCTGCGACGCGTCAGTTACTGCTCAATCTGGTGCGGGTACGCCATCGTGAGGTGCCGTCATTTATCGCAGTCAGTCAATTGATTGCCAGTTACGCCGTAGAGTACCGCGGTAAGGCCAGCCTGACGAGCTGACCATCCATCCCCGATCAATCATAGAAGTGATGCGCACCTTGTCTCAGGCCGTGCCGCTAAGACCCGGTTTTAAAGGAGAAATAACTAACGGAATCAATTCGGTAGATCCTTTGCTCTCCAAGGTGCGTATACATGCTGGTAATTCGGCGCCTTCAGACGCTTTTGCTGCGGTTTCACACTGGGGACACTGGTACTGGATTGATCAGGATAATGTGGATACCATAGAACTGATTTCGTTTGTCATGTTATTGCTGAATGTTGCCGATACGACCAATAGCACGCAACTACCCATCATTACCATCCCGTCCAGCTAAGGAATACTTTAACCATGAAATGCCTCTTTAAAACCATTTGCGTATGCTCTCTAAGCCTATTGGGGTTTCAAGGCTTTGCCCAAACCATTGGTGCCCAGTCAACACAGGCAGCAAGTAGTGCAGTAACGACTGCTATTGCTAAACCGGGCGTAACGTTTACTCCCGGTACATTCGGCGGTGACGACATTCGTCTGAAATTGGATAGTCAAGGCAAGTATTTAATTACTGGTGGTGCAGTAGAGAAGCCCGAAAAAGGTTCCTGGGCTACTGAGAAAAAAGGCAAGCACACCCTTATACGCCTTATTTCCAACAACAAGAAAGACGACGATTGGCTGTTTGGTGTGAGATCAAAAGACACGCTGCAATCTGTAGGTGAGGACAAATTAAACGTATTGGATAAACCACTGAACATCAACGAGGATGCTGGGATTCTGACGCGGGACAAGTAGACTGTGCGGCGCAGGGTAAACAAAGCGTTGGAGTTCTGACGTAAAACCCCAACTCTTCTGATAGGACAAAGCCTAGGGAAGTTTTGAAGCGATAAACGAGGCTTCATACGCATGACCTGGGTAAGCGCTGTTAATTTTCTTCGTCAACTCTTGCTTGCTTGTCTTTTTACGGTAAGCGTCATGTAGCCATACCAGAAATTCATTTTGCTGCGCTTTGGTCTCAATCGGTATCCGTTTATATTTTGGATCGGCTTTTATCTGGTTCACTAAGTTATCAAACCACGCATTAAATTGTTTATCTTCAACAGCAGCAGTTGCACGAGGATCATTTGATGTTGATGCACACCCCTGAATAAGGGGAACACTCAAAGCCAAGCCAATTGCAATTGCAGAACTGATTTTTCTAAAACGAATATTCATCTCAAACCCTTTATATGACTGTGTTGTGACAGAATCGGCCCAAAGCATGGCCTTGAAAAGTGAGCGAACAGAATTGAACCTTGCTAAAGTGTGCCATATAGCTGTTTGTAAAACCGAAATGATCTTCAGGCTGTGACCAGAAAAGATGTAAGAAAATATAAATATCACACCCGAAATATTTAATAAATAATATGGTCACATATGATCGACCTCATGGCTTTGCATAGACGCAAATAGATGATTTAATCTCAGTTAACACTTTACCAAAGGAATACAAATGATCCATCGGCTGCTTCCCACAAAAAATGCCCTATTTGCAGGTTTGATTGTTATGGGTGCGCTGAGCGGATGCCAGGCATTAGACGAAATGGAAGCAGATGGATATCGCGAACAATGCGCAAATCTGGGAATCCAGCCAGGATCACCCAATTTTGATCAATGCATGTTGCAACAACAAGCGCTCAGCGAAAATGAAACTGAGCACTCGTTGGATCGCATGGAGCGAGAAGAAGAAGCCAAGCGCAAAAAATAATAAGTTGAATTTCCAGCCTTTTCCCATAAATCAGGCGAAACGTTGCTTCAGTTCTGCCATCAGCCATTGCCCAGCCGGTCCGAGCGCATCGCTGCGCTTATGGGCGGCATAGATTGCAAGCCCTTCTTCTGGCGTCGGGTCCTCAAGAATGTGCAGTAATGCAAGGTTTCCGCAGGCAATGTCACTTGCTACCAGATGTTCGGGCATGCGGCACCAGCCAAACCCTGCCATCAGAAAATCCATACGACGGCCAATGTCGATAAAGCGCCAGCGCCTGGCACTTGAAATACCATAGTCCGTTCCCTGGGGCTCTGCAGGGTCTGAAAGTACAAGCTGAACATGGGCCTCAAAGTCACTTTGCATGACAGGGCGCTTAAGCAAAGCTAAAGGATGCCCCGGTGCCACCACGGGCAACATTTTTATGCGAAGTAAAGGATATGCCACGACATCCTCTGGTACAGCGGGAAGCAGCAGACAAATTGCCGTAGCCGCCGTTCCATTGCGTAATCGTCGTAGTGAACCACCCAGCCCTTCTGTTGAAAAACTTACCGGCAAGTCAGGAAATTGTGTACGCAGCAGACGCAAGCTTTCAATCAATGGTGCCGTTGGAACTAAAGGATCAATGGCAATAGTCAGCTC
>JBOIGK010000800.1:0-40762 GCA_050742695.1 Advenella sp.
GCATCCGTTGGCACAAGATGCAGAATTTTAGCAGCAATAATTGCATTCGTTATTGTTGCCAACCTCGCAGTTTACGCATTTTCATAGCCCCATCCGTGGGGCTTTTTCATTAACGAATCCCTTTACCACCTTCGCGGGAATCCTCTGAGCGTCCGCCACAAATTGACCCATCTGATGCGGTGTCACTATCATGCTGGCAGTTACCGGCAGAAGCTTGCACGGATGTGCCGAGAGAAAGAGTAACCAGAAGCATTGCGAATAATTTTTTCATGTAATACCTGTGTGTAGTTAAGGCCACAAATGTGGCCTACCAAAAGTATTCTCTTAAGTGAAATTCTCAAAGAGATATCACATCTCGCTGCGCGCCTTTTGAAGCAAATAGGTGAGGTGCGTCTCAATATCCCGCAGTGTCTCCTGATTACTGGTGACATAGTTCAGCAGGGCTTTCAGTTCCGCCATCGCTCCCGAGATGTCATAACCTTCTTCATAGAGCTGAAGCAGGAGCCTCTCAATATTTGACCCTGTCTTTAACCCTGCAACGCCTTCTGGCGTGTGAACTTCCTCTGAGTAGGCATCCGTGCACGGATAGTGATATTCATTTTCTCCTCCTATTTTCATCACTCATACCTCTATAAGCACTGTATGGATAAACAGTATCAAATGATTTCTAAATTTTCCAGTTGTTTTGGGTTACCAATACGGTAATTCATGCGATGTCATAGAGGTAATTAAAATTCATATAGGGGTAAATAGGCGGTAAGATGTGCGGATAACCACCAACACGGGGCCGCACCATGACTGTTTCAACAGAGGTTAACCAAGCCGCATACACGGGGAATGGGGTTACCACCGTTTTCCCATATACATTTCGCATATTGAATGCCAGCAACCTAACAGTCACACGAATTGACCTTCAGGAAGTGGAAACGGTTCTGACGTTGGGAACTGATTACACGGTGACGGGTGCAGGCTCTTACAATGGTGGGGCAGTGACTTTGCCTCAGCCTCTGCTTAATGGATACTCACTTGTCATAGAGCGTGATCTGGCTATTGTGCAGGAAACGGATTTACGCAATCAGGGGACATTCTTCGCTGAAGTACATGAGGATGCTTTTGACTACCTGACAATGATCATTCAGCAGGTAGCAAGTTGGATAGGGTTAGCACTTCGCCGCCCTACAATTAAGTCTAAATTCTACGATGCAAAACAATATCGGATAGCAAATCTTGCAGACCCGATTAATTCTCAGGATGCAGTGAACAACCAGACACTATTGAAATCACTTGCTGATCTTTCAACAGATGGGTCTGGTCAGTTTGTTTTGCAAATGCTCGCCAACCAAGCACCTGGGCTTGGTGCATCGTTAGTAAACACGACTTATAATCAGACTGTAGAAAATCTTCTAACATCTATTAAACGTTCCGATGGTTTTTATTTTTCCACATTTACTGGAGCTAAAACATACAATATACCTTCAGATTATCCGAATATGCAGGCCGCTGTAGATGACCTTCACATTCAAACCACAACTCATGGGTACCATATAATTCTGAATTTGGAAGCGGGTTATCAAGAAAAGTATGGGCTTAAGGTTCAGCATGGTGATTTCTCACGTTTCTATATTAAATCCGCAACCGGCACAGTTCAGGTTGCTGATGACTTTATTGGTGTAGTAGGTCCTGATGGCGGATCAACAATTACATCAGGCACAGTTATTATGGCATATCATGCTAAAGGGCCGGTTCTGGGATGTATTTTCGATGGTAGGCAAATAGCAAGAACCCTATATTTTGCACTAGGTGGTTCACATGGGTGGGCAGACAGACTGCAAAGCTCATCTGAAGAAACGCCTAACCCAGTAAAAATATCTGGAGGAACGAACTTCAGACATGCAACATTCGAAGCACAAGAGGGTAGCGTTATTGTCTGCGAGAACGTAGTAGCAACCGGGTGCCTGCTAAATAGCATATATTGCGAGAGAAATAGCATCATCCATGCTGAATTTTCAGATGCGTCTGGAAGCGTTCAGGCTGGCGTGATGGCAACAAGGTCATCAAGAGTCAATGCAGACTCGATGAATGTTAGCGGCTGTAAGTTTGGAATGTGGGCGTCAAGGGGCGCTACTATTTCAGCTGCGGATGCAAATGCTGATACATGTACGGTATATGGATTTTATGCTGACATGGCAGCAACGATAAATGCGCATAATACATCTGCATTGAATGCAGGAACTGGGATCCCTGCAGACACAACTAACTTAGTTAATCCAGGAGCTTCTTATCATGCATACAGGGGATCCAAGATTAATGCTACAACTGGCAAGGCATCGGGAAGCCTTTACGCTGTATCAGCAGTAATCGATTCTGATGTGTCAGCCTTTGGCCTTGTAGCAAACCAAACCAAAACAGTGGGTGTTACAGCCAGATACTCTTCTAGAGTTTCAGTAGATAACTGCACAATTACGGGAACAATTGGCAGAGGAATATTGGCTGCTGATGCATCAACCATATCAGCAAACACTGGGAATATTCAGGGAGGAACGACTGTAGTGGGAGCAAGTACAGGAGGTGATGTTGTTGTGTCTCTTGGGCAGGTTAAGGGGGGGGTTACAGGTTGCTACGCTGAAACAGGTGGTAAAATTACAGCCACTGGGGCTACGGTTACAGGGAACTCTACTGTGGACTTAAGAATTAACACAGGCAGCATGATAACTGCAAACGGTGCTACCTATGGAACTGCCAACACGGCAACAAATGCCGTAACTACCTTGGGCATCATCTTTAATTGACAGTGTTTTTGTTAGGGGTTTTAACCCCTAACATCAATATTTATCTGCAGGAAGAAATGGTGTAGGTATCAATTCTCTCTTCCAGACAATCCCTTCCTTAATTATTTTTGCTGGTACTCCAGCTGCAATACTATTTGGTTTTACAGGTTTAGTTACTACTGACTTTGCACCAATAATACTATTGTGTCCTATTGTAACTCCTTTGTTTATTGTCACTCCCTCGCCAATCCATACAGAATTCTCGATGATGATGTCTTTTGCAGGGTTTATTCTTTCGCCTGTTTCAACGTCAATTATTGAGTGCCAATCAGTAGTTGAAATGGACACATCAGATATTAGGCATTCTTTACCGATGGTAATAGAAGCTCCTTCCATTGCAGTCATTAATAAATGCCTGTTTATAGCAGTACTTTCACCAATGCAGATAGAAGACCCTGATCCAACAAAATACCTTCCTCTTATATATGAGGATTTCCCCGCATAGAAAACACCATTCCCTTGTTCGAGATTAATGGAGAAGTTGTTAAAAATACACCCTTCACCAAAGACTATTTTAGAGCCTTTCCCTTTACTAAAGGTGAGAGTGAATACTCCTGATATTCTTGCTGGCCTTCCAACAACTTCATTACCTGCAGCTATGAAATCAACTAACTGGCTCTCAAATGCATCGTTCATTAAACAAACCCCAAAGCGTACTGTTAAAAATTATAAAAGACATGGATTATAGACACTATGTATCTGCTAGTCGATGAAGGGTTGGTTTTTTAAGGTAATCATTATCCGTATATGAATTATTGTGTATCATGATGCAACCTACTTCAAAGGGGCTGCATCATGAACCAAGTTCAGAACTGGATACAAAACGCATTAAACACGGTCGGTAGCTGGATAACCTACCTCTGGGCAACAGTGACCGCCGGAACAGCACTTCTATCACTTCAAGATTACACCTTCATTATCGGCACCGTTGTCGGCGCCATCTACACCATCCGAACATACCGCATTAATAAGGCTGCTAAGTTGGCGTCTATTGCTGATGAGAAGAGGCGCACAGATTTGTATGCCGAATTTCTCAGGAATTATGACCCCGCAAAACCTCCCGCCGCAATTGAGATAGTTCACGAAGCTCTGCAACGTGCGAGTAACGACGCATGAGCGCCCTCAGGAAAGCCGGTAAAGCCGGTGCTGTCTGTTCTATCGCAGCAATCATCGCAATGGTGGTGGCCAGCGGGCAGGTCAGAACCAGCGAAAAGGGTCTGGAACTGATCGGTAATTTTGAGTCCTGCCAACGAGACCCATACAAATGCCCGGCTGATGTCTGGACTGACGGCGTCGGAAATACTCACGGTGTTAAGCCTGGTGTTCGCAAGACGGACGCGCAGATCGCCGCTGACTGGGGAAAGAACATCCTGGAGGCGGAGAAGTGCGTTAACCGGTATGCAGACGGAGAGAAGCTGAAACAGGGGCCGTTTGATGCCGCGGTGAGCGTGACGTTTAACGTTGGTTGTCCTGCTATGCAGAAGTCCACGATGTTCTGGATGTTCAGGCAAGGCAAGATCACCGAAGCGTGTAATCAGTTCCCGCGCTGGGTGTATGCCGGTGGCAAAGTTTTGCCAGGTCTGGTAACGCGCCGTAATAAGGAGAAGGCTCTATGTCTAACCCCTTGAAAGGCATTGTCTATATCAGCGTCGTTCTGCTGGCGATGAGTGCGGTTGTCGGCCTTGGCGCATGGCTGGCCGGTCGGCATTACCAGCCAACCATTGACAACCTGAACGACAAACTGTCGAAGTGTGGCAGCCTGAAGGATCAGGCCAACGCCACCATCATTTCGCAGAACGCTGCAATCACAGCGCTTCAGCAGGCGGGAGCGGACAGGGAGAAGGCTGCTAAGGATGCCGTGGCCGCTGCCAGAGAATTAGCAAAGGATGATTACGGGAAAGCCAGTGACGTACTGTCCGAGCGCGTAGATAGTCCTGATGTTTGCGCCGCTGCATCTTCTGCGTTCGATTCCGAGCTTTCGCGGGAGCGTGCGAAATGAAAAGGCTGCTGATGATCATGGCAATTGGTCTGTCTGGATGTGCTGAACGCGTCACGGTTCCCGATCCTGTTTATGTTGAAGTGAAAGTCCCCGTGCAGGTACCATGTGAACCTGGTGCAATCGACGCGCCAGCCTTCGCTGTAGACCGGTTACCGATCGGTTCCTCAATAGACAAACAGATGCAGGCTCTGCGCGCTGAACGTCATCAGCGCATCGGTTACGAGAAAGAGCTGAAAGCTGCTGTTGATTCCTGTCGTGCTACCGCAAAGCCGGGTTAAGTTGTTCCAGAAACGGTAGCTGAGACGGTATATAAAACGCGGTCTAATTTATTTATCATATATAACAATGAATTACACTGCGGGTTTATAATCAAATTATCATTATAAACCAAGGCTTTTTAACGATTGACTGCGATTCAAAACTACAAGAGGCGCTCAGTGATTCTGACGCCTCTTTTCTTTTTAACGATTGACCACCATTTCAGAGAGCATGATTTTACCGTCGGTTATTTTGACGGTATGAGATTTTCGAGGTAGGTTTATCCATCTTTTACCGTCACCATTTTGGTATCAAATGACGGTATCACCTCTGAGTAATCACAATGCTGACCGACACAAAATTAAAGAGCCTCAAGCCGCAGGCCAAGCTGTACAAGGTTTCAGACAGAGATGGGTTGTACGTTGCGGTATCGCCAGGCGGTACCGTCAGCTTCCGTTACGACTACCGTATCAATGGGCGACGCGAAACACTGACGATCGGAAAGTACGGTTCCGGCGGTATAACTTTGGCTGAAGCCCGTGACCGGCTCGGA
Organism: Advenella sp.; assembly: GCA_050742695.1. Taxonomy (GTDB): domain Bacteria; phylum Pseudomonadota; class Gammaproteobacteria; order Burkholderiales; family Burkholderiaceae_B; genus Advenella. Next base: position 5,639 of record JBOIGK010000800.1, read on the forward strand.
GCAGCCAAAAAGATGCTGGATGCCGGTGAGTCTCCGGCTGCCAAAAAGAGAGAAGGTAAATCAGTAGTCAGGAACGCCAGCCGATTCACTGACTTTGTTCTTTTATGGAAGGCGAAGTGGGAGGGTGCTGCGTCAACTTTGGCAATGAGACAGGCCACAATTGATAATCACATCACCCCGAAGTATGGCCGGATGATAATGAAGGAAATCACTCCCACTATGCTGCGCGAGCATTGCGAGAAGATCCGGGATAATGGTGCCCCAGCAACCGCAGTATTGGTCAGGGACATTGTCTCGAAGGTTTTCAGGTTTGCTCAGGCGCGTGGTTACGAAGGTGATAACCCTGCGGAAAAGGTTCCTTCCAGCAGCATTGCAACATTCAAACCGCGTGACAGGTCACTAAGTGAAGAAGAGATTGGTGTGTTTTTTAATGCCCTCAACAATACAGCAAATGCGCCATCGATGAGGATGTTGCTGAAATTACTCTTTCTTACGATGCTCAGGAAAAACGAATTGCAGTCAGCAACATGGGACATGGTCGATTTCAAAAAAAGAACTCTGACCGTACCGGCTTCAATAATGAAGATGTCACGGCCGCACATCGTTTACCTGTCCAACCAGGCATATGACATCCTCGTCGGGTTGAACGTTATATACGGGAACGCCGCTTATATTCATCCGGGCAGATTCGGCGATGACAAAACTCTGTCAGCGCCAGCTTTGAATACGATGATCAATAAAACGATACAGGGAATAGAAAAGCAGGGAGGGAGTTTTGAGCATTTCACCGTTCATGACCTGCGCAGGACGGCATCAACGCTGCTGCATGAGGCGGGATTTAATACTGACTGGATTGAGAAGTGTCTGGCGCATGAGCAGCGCGGCGTCCGCGCAGTCTACAACAAAGCAGAATACGCGGAGCAGCGCCGGGACATGTTGCAGAAGTGGGCAGATATGGTTGATGGGTGGATCGAGAAGGAGAAGGGTTAATCTGTTTTCAATTCGATGGAACAGTCCATCACTAACGCTAAAAAAACCAACCAACCCCAGCCATCCTTTCCCTGCGATGCCAGATAGATTGCCCCCAGTACTGCCGCCAGTTGCGGCAGTCTTGCCATTAATGTAATAAGTGTAAAGTTCACGCTGCACCATCCAGTTTTATTCCGGGGATTTTTCCTGCTGCGATGGCGTCGTAGATTTTGCACACCTGCGCGTGGTCAGTCTCATCTGAACTGTACATATATTGGAGCATGTTCAGCGTTATTTTTTCCCTTGCCACATCTTCAGGTGAGCGCACGTTTCTAAACTCACATGGTGTCTTTTGTATATCTATTCCAACAGGAACCCCGCCACGCCACCCCCATATGCAATCCCCTTCAATATGGATGGTCCTCCACGGGATGTAGGCAGATGTTCGGCTTACCCTGACTTCGCATACATATCCAACTGGTGGGAAACCTTTGCCATCCCAATCAGGTTTGTTATTTTTTGCGGACAGCGCACTTTCATATTGCTCCCGCGTTACTGTTTCCAAGCCAGTAGAGTCAATTCGCACAAGGCAAGGCACTGAACCTCCAGATATTTGACCTTTAGTGCAGTACTTAAATACATGACCATGACCATTGTCAGCGATGTAATCAGCGCCATCAGGCCAGCCGCCATTGTTTGGTAAATGCTTTAATAAAAGGTCTAACATTTTCACGCTACATTCTCCTGCGGAATAATTTCCGGAATATTTTGTTGTCGGGTTTGTTGTTTCGTAACTTCTTAAAACTTATTTCCACACCACATAAGCAACCATGCTTACCGCAACCCAGCATATTCCGCAGGCTGCAACTGCGATTGCCCATAAAACCCAAACCGGTAATTTGTTCATTTTATTTCCTCATAGATATCAATTCGTTTATTCCAGCCTGATACCTGAAGTTCGATATCATTGCGAGGACACTCGTTACCCCAGTGGTGCCAGCCGGCGGCATCGCCTCGGCTGAATAGTTCAATGCGTGACACGTCACCATAAAGAAGCTCGAGGCGGTGCCGGGCTTCCCAAGGCTTCGCGCTGTGCTCACCGAGCGGCGAGTGGATCACCTGTTTCACGCTGGCGCTGAGACGTTCCAGTCCAGTACCGCGCACGGCAATCAGCAGATCCTCACTGTTGGCGCGGGTGTAGTTACCGCCATTCATGCGCGTCTGCGTGTTCAGTAGATCCATGAAGTCGTAGAAGTCATGAACCTCACCGGCGGCCAGCGCTTTATTGATGTGCTGCTCTGCCAGCTGGTTCAGCTTCACCCAGGTGAAACCCTTCATCGTTTTGACTTTGAAGCCCCACGCTTCGGCCAGCTTAACGGCCTCGGCGTTGTGGGTTCCGGTGTACCACATTGCCAGCACCGCGTTCTCAGCGGCAATTGACCAGACCGGCAGGCGCATCAGGTCAGTCAGCGACATGGTGCCGTAGTGATTGCCGGCGGCACCGTTGCTGACCACGTTGTCGTAGCGCCAAGGCGGGTCGGCGTAGATCAGTTGGTAGGTCATTCCGCCTCCGGCTTAAAAGACAAATTATTAATGACCGAAGCCAACCTTTGCCCAGCTGCCTTTTGGGCTGGAATACTGGCAATTACCGTTGGGCGTTCTTTGTCTGTATTGGTACAAATTCCACCCCAGTTGGAAATTTCGAAGAAGTTTTCCAGATCAAGAGAGGTGCTCTTGCTGGCTAACTCTTCAATCATCAACACTACCCCCTGAACCGGCCGATGTTTAAGCAGCTCCTGAATTGCGTAGCCGAAAGCATTGATCATCACGGCATGGAACTGGATGTAATCCCGTTTGTATTCAGCGGGAGAAACACTGTGGTGAAGATCCTTGATTGCGGTAAGGCCAAGCCATGCTTCCCAGATGTCGTAAATATCGCCTATCGAGAGTTTTCCCCCCTTACTGACGGAGAATTTTGTTGTTGCATCAGACAGTGCCTTAAAGCTGACCCACAGCTCGCTTTTAGCCGGAACAACATTGTGTTCAAAGTCAGTTATCACTGAGAACAGTTCGTGAGTTGATAGGAAAGAAACCATATTTTGGGCGACAGCGTCTCTTCCGTTGTAAGCCATGTTGATTGCGGCTGACGGTTTCGACACGTTGTTATTTATGTCAGAGAAAAACTGCTGCCTTACTTTTAGCGGTAATTTCTGCGTCAGCATCAGAGGAACTGAAATAGAAGTGCTGTTGTTTCGGCAAAAGTCGCTGATCCCGGCAGCGCGGTGCTGACCATCAAATAATTTAATTTCTGCATCCATTGGAAATCTTACGATGCCGACGTTCGTGTTGCCGAACGGTTCGAATTCAATATCAGAATCACAGTTGCCAACCAGCGGCGGAATAATGAATGCCGTTTTGGTTTCAACTGAATTGACTAAATAGTCATGGAATTTTTTAACCCGAGTTTTGTTAATTTCACGCTGAGAACGGTCAAGAGCATGGCCGAAATTATCAGAGGACAATACTCTGGTTAGCGTTCTGCCGGGAATAGTCATCAACAAAACATAGGTGTCACCCTGAAATCCATATGACGCAGGGAACTCGAAGTAATATTCCATTTCTGTTTTGTTGGTCATTTAATTTTCCCCTTCATCCCCAGTTTCGCTTTCAGCTCTGCCAACTTAGCGAGATTGCGGCTTTTACCCGCCGCACGGTTGTAATCGAGTAAAGGCTGTTCGGCCTTTGGTTTATCAGCTGGCTCGCTCATATTGGAAAGCCTCCCCGGCACCGACACGGGCGCGCTTCTCAGCCTTGCGGCAGAAGTCGGCGCGTTCGTCAGACCAGTAAACGTTTTTGCCATGCGCCAGCGCGTTGGCTGCCGCCCAGAGTTTCGCAGCCTCGGCAAAGTCGCCGCGCTGCTCTGCGGCCACTGCTTGTGCTGACAGGTTGATGTAGCCGATGGTCATGAGAGACCTCCCACACCACGTCTTATGTTGCTGGCTATCAGGTCTCGATAGGTGTCAGGTGATATCTCGACACCGGTTTCAAAGAATGAAAGCTTGCCCTTCATAGGAAGGAACGGCAGCGGCCGACCGTCTGCCAGGATGAATCCTTGCGGACCAAAAAACCAAGGAGATGATGACGTATCTACGCTATCGGTTATCGTGGTAATGCCCACAATGCCACCGCGAGCAAAACTGTCTCGCGAAGGCATTTCAGCCAGTAAACCCAATCCGCCCATAATCCCCAGCGCCGCAGAAAAATCCGGAAGGCTAGGTTTTGCTGCACTGGCATGAATGAGCACCGGCCCACGGTATTTCGTGCGCCAGCTGCGGTTCTCAATGTCTTTGTAGCCATTGGCAATCAACCATGCCCATGGCTGCCGGATAGATAACGCCTTCATGGTCACATCCCCGCGTGGGCTTCGGCGCGCTGCTGCGCCTTCAGGTGGTTCGGGTTGCGGGCGTTCTTCGCCGCCAGTGACGGGTCACGCTCGATCAGCTCAGGGTTCTGCTTGCGCGCATCAAGCCACGCTTCAACTTCTTCCTGATCCCAAGCCACTACGCGGCTGGTGAGAGGGAAGCGCTTCGGAAAGTCACCGGCTTTTTCTAACTTGTCGATGGCGTACTCAGACAGAGGCACCATGCTCAAGAGTTTGGTTTTGCGTACTGCTGCTTTCATAGGTTGATCCTCAAGAGGGGCGGGGCGACTGCCCCGCATGGTGGTTATTGGAATTCAGGACGGAGATCGTTCAGGGTGATGGTGAAGGCTTCGAACAGCTCAGCGCCGAGCTTCTGTTCCCGCTTTTTCAGTTCTTTCTCTACCGCAGCGAACTGGCCGGCAGGGTCTTCACCGCCAAGGTCAAGGCTGTTGATCGCCGCCTCAATGCAGTGGTGACTATCGATGCGCGCATACTTCACTTTCGCGGCGTAAAGCAGTTCTTCGTAAGCGTTTTTACTGACCAGTGACTGGCTTTCTTTCACCTTTTCACCGGCGGTGGCAGCTTCTTCCAGCGTTGCTGCATCCTGAATCAGCGCGGTTAACTCGGCGATCAGCGCAGTGTTTTCTTCCTGCGTCGCTTCCAAGACGCCGTTGATCACGTTGTTCAGGTCAGATGCTGAAGTAGTGGCCGGAGTGATGTCTCTTTCTGGGCGGGTGCTTTCAGCCAGTTCGTCAGGGGTATAAACGCCCATGATCACGTCAGGGCAGTGTAGGCGGGACCATCTCTTAACGGCGAGGTAAGCGAGCTGCTGTTTTGGGTCGCTTGCCCACAGGGTGGAATTTCTTACCTGAGCCTGTGATAAGAGCAACTCGAGTTCACGGGGCTTATCTTCACCTTTCATCGTTGCCCAAACCCGCACGCCGCAGCCTTTTTCGTCTTTCAACGTCCAGTCAGGTGCAATGTATTTGTTGCCTTTCTGCGATGTCTTCTCGACGAACTTTCCGATTACACCTTCCCAGGGACCAAACCACTCGTAGTTGATGCGGTCTTTTGTTGGCGACATGGTGGTGATGACTGCGTTAACTAACTGAGCTTCGTAACCCAGCGTCCCGCTGACAACATGCGTTTTCTGAGCTACTGCAAAGGGATTCATTCCCCATTGAGCCGCCTGCATTGCAACTGCCATACAGTCGGCAGGTTTACCTACCAGGTGGGAGGGAACGGTCACATTGCCTTTCGCCATAACCTCTGCAAAACGGAGAAGTTTATCGAGGCCATCCGGGCTGAAAATCGCAGCGGCTGTACCGGCATCTTTATTCAAAACTAATTCATTACTCATTTTTGTCAGTCCTATTTTCTTGCCCAAGCAGGCCGTTGGATTTTCTCGATTCCGCCCCAAACATTGCTGGTTCGGCACTCATGGAAAGTATTCAGATCACGCCGGTAGAGCCGGTGACCTTCTGCCACGTCTTCTGTGTCCAGTTCGAAAACGCGCACCGGATACCGGCCGCAGTCGATCGTTTCGCTGACAGCGATGAAGACGAATAGGGGATATTCATTGAAGGTCTGGTAGAACCCGTCGCGGTACATGGCGTCCTGCACGTGGTAGCGGAACTCCTCGATGTGCCTGGCGAACCGGTCCATGTCGGCAACCTTTTTCACGTCAGCGATAACCGGACGAGCTTTTAGATATTTGTCAGGGCGGCAACGACAAAGCTCGCCGGTTTCATCGTCCTGCCAGTAGAATGAAGACTCGGTATATCCGTCTGCTTCGAGCAACCAGCGCGCCGGTGGGTAGGCCATTGCGCTACCCTGCATAAGCGACAGTTTCCGGTGCTGTTCAAAATCCATAACCGTTTTGCCCGTGTCCTCACAGTCTTTGAGGAACTGCTTTTCGCGCTCCTTCCCGTCTGTGGTGCGCCGGTTAAACTCTGGCGCTTTGATGAACCGTTTGCTGAATTCATCCGGCTCCAGCAGCAGGCAGTGCAGGGCGGTGCCCATGTCCAACGCCTTCAGCTTTTCATCATCGACCGGCGCTGTTTTCTTCCAGGGGAAGATGGCGGGGTTCACCGCCACATCATCGAGCTGGGACTTACTGACACCAGCACCGCTGTGATATTCCTCGTTTGAAATATCGTGATAGATTCCCGGTTCCATTAATGTTCTTCCCCCATCAAGAAGCGGTAGTCGTATTCTTCTTTTGCCTGTTCCATGCAGATGGCCCACACCAATTCTTCGTAGGCTTCGGAACAGACCGCTTTCGACATTGCAGAAGAGAAGTGCGACAACTGGAGGAAAGGGCTGAGTGCTGCCGAGAAGGTGGCGGGCAACTCTTTAGCCAGTTCGGCCGCCCGATCTTTCAGCATTTCTTCTTTGCGCTCGTCGGCGTAACTCTGTTCCCAGCGGCGTTCCTCTACCTGCTCATGAATTCCGTGTGAGCTCATTTCATTCACCTGTTAGTAATTAATGTTGGTTGCAAAAACTTTCCCTGATGCGATGCCACGGATGCAGAGGATCGCGAATTCTTCAGGAACTCCGGCAGCGACCAAATCAGCAACAGCCTTTTGATTAATCGCGCGTTTATGCTCAACGTTTGCAGCGCGGGCAGCGGCTTCATCAGCGATACGCTCTTGCTCTGCCAATCGAGCCTGTTCAGCCTGCTGGGCTCTTAACTGCTCGGCGGCGATTGCCTGCTGTTTTTCCTGCTCTGCCTTTTCCAGAGCTTCTTTCTTTTCTCGCTCAGCTCTTTGCTGGGCTGCCAGTGCATCAGCTTCACGCTTTGCTGAGGCTTCACGTTCTGCTTGAGCCGCCTGATCCGCTTCTCGCTTGACGCGCTCAGCGATTTCTTTTTCCCGTGCGGCTTCCAGATCTTTCTGGCGCTGTGCTTCCTGCTGAATCCGCAGGTTTTCAAGCTCAGCGGCCTCCGCTTCACGCTTGGTCGCCAGCTCGAGGGCCTGTTCCAACTTCGAAACCGCCGCGTCTTTAGCGACGGCTGCTTCAGCTGTTAATTCCAGCCAACTCTCATCTATGGCGATGACCTTCACGTCATTCAGGCGGGCCGCGATTTCAGAGGAGTGGTAAGGGGATCCGAACTCATCAACAACCTGTGATGAATTGCGCAGGCAGGTAAGCCGGTTTTGCAGGTCAGCGATTCGCTGTTTTTCCGCATTTTCATACTCGGTGAGAGGTAGGCGAATCTCGTCGCGCAATGCATCACACGCATCGACAAAGCGTTTCAGCTCACCTTCAGCTGGCTTGACGGCTTCCTTGAGGCGCTTCAGGTACTCACGCCCCGGCTTTTCAATGGCCGTTTTACTGCGGCTGACTGACGCCGCGAGAGAAGCGATACGGTCACGACCTTTCTTTGTGCTCAGGTCGGGAACCTCGTTTACTGCTTCACGGATTTCAGCCAGGAATCCGTCTAAACCCAACGGCACGTAAAGAGTCGGCGCCATGTCTTCCGTGATAACAACGGAAGGTAATTGTTTTTCTTCACTCATTGCTGTGTCCTTAGATTTCGCTCGCAATTTTCATTGCTGTTTTGGTGATGTACGCCCATTCCACGCCTCTGCGGAAACTCTCAAAAGCGCGGGTCTGGCCGTTGATGGTGAAAACGTGTTTACCGTTTTGGATCGTGAAACGCATGTCAGGCTCCTAATTAGTTACTGTTTTGGTAACTATTCGAGGCATAAAAAGGGTGAGCCGGTGCATCTGGCTCCTTAATTTCCTCAACTTCAGGTTTGAAGGTGAAGGCCAGAAACTGGCGTTCGTCCATCGTCACTGCGATGCTCGAGTCCGGATAGGACATTTCAAGGCGGTAGTCGCAACCGCGACGACGCACGATGAAGATTTCCCCGGTGAGCGTATTGATCAGCTTCATTTACTGTCTCCGGTTGTGGCCTTACCGAAGCCCACGCACGCATGGGCAGCGGTGAGACTACATTGAAGTTCACATACAATTTCCCTTATGAAAGCCTCGTCTGCGGGGGTGTATGTCATCCTGATTTTTAAAGAGCGGGTTACCATTTCGGTAACCGATGGAGGTAATCTAAATTCATTTACGGGTGGTGTCAATCGTTAACAAGAAATAAAGTTACCAAAAGGGTAATTATTTGGTGGTGAGGGAATGTACAGGATGGTAGCGCCAAGATTATGCATGGCGCACAGATAGAGGGGGTTACTTGCTGTTTTGGCTCATTACGAAGTCGATGAACGATTTGATCTTGGCTTTTTCTTCTGCTGGCAGTGCTGCATACCGGCTATGGTCATACTGAATGACTGACTCATCATGCGGCGGGATCAGCATTTCATATGCGCGGCGGTTAAATACAGCGGCTATGGCAGCCAGGTTGTTAATCGAAATGCTCGCCTCGCGTTTCAGCAGGCGGTTAATAGTGGACTGGCCGACTTCTGCCTTTTCGGCAACTGCTGCCTGCGTTCTCAGTTCTTTATTTGCCTGCATCCATGCTGTCAGGTTATTGGCCGCGATGATGCCAATCTCGGTGTTGGCGTCTACCGGCTCAACGTCTGCGGAAATAGCCATCGCGTGATCAGTGTCCAGCCAGAACGCAGGTCGGCGTGCAGCCGCTTCAATCTTCCTGGCTGATGCTCCACCAATATTTTTTGCACTGGCCATCTCCGGCGAAGCCATCCAACGCGATATCAAATTAGGCTGAAAACCCAAAGCTTCCGCCATGCGGATCTGCCTACCGTCAAAGTCTTTCTGAATGATAGTTCTGAGGTTTTCTCTTCTGATGTCGTGGATGCTTTTCATGGCCTTCTTTGGGTTCCGGTAACGTGTTGATGCTATTTAAATCAAAGTTACCAAAAAGGTAAATGCACCATTTTGGTAATCACGCTTGCAGGACGGCACCTTTTGGGTAATCATTGACCCGATATAGCGATTTAAACGAGGATAAAATGAACGATTTCGACTTCAAAAAGTTCTGGCTAAGCCTGACTCCTGAAAATCGTCTGCAAGTTGCTACCAATGCGGGTACAACGCCGGGGTACATAAAATCCCATCTCATTAATAAAAATAAGGTGCCGCGCACCGAGTTGATGAGCAACCTGCATCAGGCTTGCGTTACGGCCGGAGCAGACGTTTCCAAAGAAAAATTCATTGGTCTTTTTTACGAATGATTCAGATTCAGCCTTCACCGGGTTAAGCAAACCTCCTTCGGGAGGTTTTTTTATGCCTGAAAATCAAGGGCGCCTCGCAGGTAGGTAACAAAAATCCAAATACGGTTGATCGTTCTGAAAAATACATGCATTCTTATATCACAGAACACAGTTAAAGGACTGCATCATGAAGGTTATTACCAGAGTAGAGGCCATAGAAGCAGGCTCTCTTCGCTTTTACACCGGGAAAAAGTGCCGTCATGGGCACGACTCCGAGCGCTTCACCAGTAATGGCGTGTGCGTCGAGTGCAGCGCCAAACATTCATCTGATTATCAGACCAAGTTAAGAAAGCTCATCCACTCCAAACGCGCCGAGATTAATGCTCAGGGGAACGTTCAGGAGGTGTACTGATGGCCGGTGACTGGATCAAGATGCGGGCCGACTTGCATACGCATCCGAAAATTGTCCGCATGGCGTCCGCATTGAAAGCGGACAGACTTCGGATTGTTGGCGGACTACATTCCGCATGGTGTCTTTTCGATGTCCATTCTGTTGATGGATTTCTTGACGGATACACTGCTGAAACACTCGATGACATGATCGGTTTCCCCGGATTTTCCCGCGCAATGATGGCTGTAGGCTGGCTGGAAATGGATGGTGAAAATCTCGTAATGCCCAGATTTGACGAGCATAACGGTCAATCTGCCAAGCGTCGCGCGCAGGATGCAGCACGTAAAAAAAGCGTCCGCAAAATGTCCGCTTCCGATGCGGACAAAATGAAGACCAGAGAAGAGAAGAGAAGAGAAGATATAAAAGACTTAGATCCCCCTATATCCCCCGTGAATAAAAAACAGGTTTTTGATTATCCGCCACAGCTCAATGCTCAGGCATGGGATGAGTGGAAGCTCTACCGGCGGGATATGAAAATCAAAGCGTATGCACCTACGCCCCGAAGCGAAGGCGCAGCGATAAACAAACTGCTCGAGCTGTCAGGTGGTAATCAGCAACAGCAGATGTCGATCATCCAGCAGAGCATGGCTAACGGCTGGGCAGGTTTATTCGAACTCAAAGGTGGGCAGCATGAAACGAGCAGAGGAATTAGTTCAGGAGATACTTACAAAGGCCGCGCAGTCGAAGCCGTCTTTGCCGCAACAGCAAGACTCCGGCAGCAGGAAGGCATCTACGACGAAAGCGATCCTGTTCTGGGAGAAAATGGTAGTTCTGTATACGGACAAATGGACGAGCAGGAACGGAGCGGCCCCGTCATCACTCTGGATTCAGGCGATTGGCAAACTCACCAATGACCAGATCAAAGCGGGCATGGCCGCATGCATGCGTCGCAGTTTGGAAGAGGGGAATAACTACGCCCCAGACCTGACAGACTTTCTGGCGCTGGTTCACAGCACCAGCAGTACTGAACTGGGGATCCCATTCGAAGACGTGGCGAAAGAATTCAAACGCTACTGCCGGGAACGCGGATATTACGACAGCGCAGAGCTGTTCCCGTGGACTAACTCGAACTGGCTGCTGTACTGGATCTGTACATCGGTGCGCCAGCGTATGGTTCGCTACAACCTGTCAGAGTCTGATGTCGAGAAAGCGCTCCGCAATGAGATCCGAGACTGGGCAGCGAAGTTGGCAGCCGGCGAAGAGGTGCCGACACCGGCCACAAGAATCGAAAATAAAACGCGTCCCCGTCCTGCGTGGATGGATTTGCTGGATAAGAAAAGGTCCTGAGCGCTGAAATTCTTCAACCAGCGGCCCTGAGAATCGATTTAAAGCAGTAAAGCCACATAACGAGATGGATTTGAATCCATAAACGATTGTGGTGCGTTACAGAGCGTTTTAACGATGGTGCGTTTTGTGAAAACAAGCGCGTTTTTTATGTTGAATATAGTTACCATAATGGTAATGTTTACCCTAAAGGTAATTGGAGAGTTTCCGTGATTAATCTCTTTGTTGGAATCGACCCAGGCTGTTCTGGCGCCATCGTCGTTATCAGTGAGTCAGGCGAGTACGTCAGCCACCTCAACACGCCAACCGTGAAGGTCGGGACTAAATCCCGCGTCAACGGCGCACAGGTCGCAACGTTCCTGCTTCAGTACCGTGGCGCAATCTCTCACGCATATCTGGAACAGGTCGGTGCAATGCCGGGGCAGGGTGTCAGCTCAATGTTCACGTTCGGCCACGCAGCGGGCAACGTCGAAGGGATCCTGCAGGGCATGTTCCTGCCGTACTCCCTCGTTACCCCGCAGGCGTGGAAGAAATCAGCTGGCCTCATCGGCAGCGACAAAGACGCGGCGCGCAGCCGGGCAATTCAGCTTTACCCATCACTGCGTGCTCTCGACGCAAAAGCCAAAGGGCAGGCCATTGCCGACGCGCTTCTCATCGCACGCCACGGATTAGGAGTGAAATCCTGATGGATCACTTAGACCACGTCAGCGAAACAGAACAGCAGATTCTGGACATGCGCCTGAAGGCCGTCACCCAGCATTCGACCCGCCCATCAGCCAGATTCTGTGCCGAATGCGGAAACGATATACCGGAAGAACGACGCGTTGCGCTGCCTGGTGTGCAGCTCTGCGTAGGCTGCAAAGAAGTGCAGGAAATTAAAAACCGTAATCGCCGTTAACATTTTGAATGGGATAAATATTATGAAAAATAACGAGTTAATAGAAGTTAAGCCTGTCATGCCTTCACTTGAAGGGCTGCCGCAAGAGGTCATTGAGTATGTGCATGGGCTGGTGGCTGAGAATGCGCGAGCAGTTGACGCTGTAACAGTCTTCTCAAAAGTGACCGAAGAAATCACTGAGATTATTTGTGATGAAATTGGTCATGAAAAAGTTGCTGAGATTCTCGGTGCATTTAATGACCTCGGGAATATGCCCAACACCGACGCCGCTATCGCTGAGATTAATGCTCAAGGTATCGATAAATGGGTAGAAAGTCGCAAAGGCCGCTGGAATGGAACCACGAAAGAAGCTGAAGAATTCGCCGCCAATCTGCGCGCTGGGAGGAAGGGATGATTAAGCCAGTTTATGGAATCGGCGGTCCATTAACGGATGCAAACTTCAACATCATGAAGATGAGCAAAAAACAAGTGCAGGCACTGGCTGACAAGAAAGCAAAGAAAACCATTAAGGATGGCCTGTCTGATTTTGCGAGAGGTTTTGTATTTGATGCTGGCGATTATTATCGGATTTCAGTTTGCGTAACAAATCCAGGAGCAACCTCATGACTGATACAACCGTAAAAAGCATCGCCAGCGGCGGTAAATTGACGCCTGAAACTTTCGCTGATTTCGTCCAGCGCCTGAAATACCACTGTCAGGGCGAAGGTGTTAGCGACCATTGCACCGCTGATGCGATTTTCATTGTTGAAAGAAAGCGCCTGATCACCGGCATTGATTTGGATTATGCGCCAGAAAAGGTTATTTGCCTCGATGACCGCCAGTGGTTCTCCCCGAAAGAATACTGGGACGACTGCGACCGGCAGCAAAAGGCAGTACTGAATAAGGCTGCGCAGGACTGGTGCGATAAGAAGTTCCTGCACGCTGACGAGTACGATCAGTGGTATGTCCTGGGCGAATTGGAAGACCACACGCTTACCGGTTACAGCGAGGAATGGGATTACGTAAACAGCCACTTTACCAAGGAAGGCGCTGAAGCATTCATCAAACGCAAGAAGCATGACCACCCGGACGGACTGCGTGTTTATGTTGACGCAAATATTTACTGCTGGGAATTCAACGCCATCAAAGAAGCTCTGATGGATGGCCGCCTGGTGCTGAAGGAGGTTCTATGACTGATACAACAGATATCAAGGCGCTGCGTAAAAGATTCGGCAACACACTGCCACCGGCAGATATCGCCAAGGCAAAATTCATTGAGTTGCTGAATGGGCCATCCGCCCGATCATGGTTCCTAGCCCCGTATGCTATCGCCCTACTCGACCTGCTCGAAGCAGAACGCCAGCGGGCTGCCGGTTCAGAGGAAGAACTGCACAAGGCATTACATCGCGAGAAAGCAGCGGAACGTAAATTTCTTGCGGCTCAGGAGGAAATTGCAGAGCTGAAAGGCGATCAGGTGCCTTACGCATATTCATATAACTATGCCGGTTGTGAAACATGTGAAGGATTCCAAGACTGGCGTAAAGAATTGAGCAGAGAAAGGCCACCTGAATGGATGATTGAAACTGGCAAGGTGACAGACTTAGTTGAGCTATTCACCGCCCAGCAAAAGCCGGTCGTGCCTATGGCGTTATTTGACGGATATCAACCGCATATAGTTAGAGAGTTACAGGCAGCTTTCAAAGCAGCAATCGAGGCCGCTGGCGGCATCGTGAAGGATGGTGAGTGATATGGCCGCCAAAATGATCACTCGGTGCATGGCTTGTGGAGGGTTCTCGTCTGAACCTGCATTTCAGGCAGTACCTGAGATTCCGATTTGTAAATTGTGCAGGTCAGAAGGTAAAAAACCTCGTTACGTCTGGGTGAATGTCCTGTCTAAACCGCTGCTCAAATTCGATTACAGGAATGAGATTTTCCTCAGCACATTACGGTATGGTGGCAGAAATGGCTAAATCCGCAGCAGAGCGAAAAGCCGCGCAGCGTGCTCGCCAGTGTGACGCCGGTTTACAAAAGGTCGAGGTGGCGCTCGACCGGCAGGAAGTCGATATGCTCCGGCAGAACTGCGCATTACGCCGCCCGCAACGCGAACCGTACGACATGGACGAGTACATCACCATGCTGATCCGCAAAGACAACGCAGAGTTGCAGGCGCAGCTCACCGAGCAAGCCGGGCGCAAATGCGGTAAGTGCGGCGACTCGCTGCCAGGTGATAAGCAAGGCTGCGCGTTCATCGGTGAAGGTGCATGCTGGCAAACGATGGGCTGGCATGAAACAAAATTAACGGTGTGACATGTCACGACATAGCAGAACAGCCAGAATAACCGCCGCTTGGCGGTTTTCTTTTGCGTGTTATGATTACCGTGGAGGTAACTATCATGGCTGAGAAAGGTAAACTTAATGCGCAAATGGAATTGTTTGCGCAGGAGATGTTGAAGGATCCGCGTAACCAGAGACAGGCAGCAATCAACGCTGGCTACTCGGTCAAGACAGCCACGCAAAAGGCCGCTGGCCTGATGAATCTGCCGAAGGTTGTGGCTCGCATCGAAGAACTGATGGAATTACGCAATAAGCGCCTGCGCGTCAGTGCGGACTACGTGCTGCTTCGCCTAGTGGAAATCGACCAGATGGACGTGCTGGACATTCTCGACGATGAAGGTGGACTCAAGCCGATCAGTTCATGGCCGAAGATATGGCGCACGACACTCAGCGGGCTGGACATCAACCGGATCCGCATGGCCGGAAAGAATGACGAAGATGATATCGAATCCACTCTGCAAAAAATCAAATGGCCGGACAAAGTGAAGAACCTCGAGCTGATCGGGAAGCACGTTGATGTCATGGCCTTCAAAGAGCGCATTGAAGTGAGCGGCACAGTGACCATCGCTGACCGCATGGCTAATGCCCGGCGCCGCGTCAAAGAGCAGGGTGAAGATAAATGACCGATGCCGCCGTACTCTCCCCGGATGAACAGCTGATCGAAGACATTGCCAGTTTTACGCATGACCCGCTGGGCTATGCGCATTACGCGTTCCCGTGGGGCGAAGAGGGCACAGAGCTGGCGCACGCAGCAGGGCCGAGGAGATGGCAGGCCGACGCATTCCGCGAGATACGCGACCATCTGCAAAATCCGGCAACGCGGTACCAGCCGCTGATGATAGCCAGGGCATCTGGGCACGGTATCGGCAAGTCCGCATTCATCTCCATGCTGATGAACTGGGGCATGTCCACCTGCGAGGATTGCAAGGTGGTGGTGACCGCCAACACTGAGAACCAGCTGCGCACCAAGACGTGGCCGGAAATCATCAAATGGTCGAACCTTGCAATCACTAAACCGTGGTTCACGACGACTGCAACCGCGATGTACAGCAACGACAGCGGCCACGATAAACGCTGGCGTGCTGATGCCATCCCGTGGAGTGAACACAACACAGAAGCGTTCGCCGGTCTGCACAACGAGCGTAAGCGCATCATCGTCGTATTCGATGAAGCGTCCAACATTGCCGATCTGGTGTGGGAGGTAGCCGAAGGGGCGCTGACCGATGAGGACACAGAAATTATCTGGGTAGCATTCGGCAACCCGACCCGTAACAGCGGACGTTTCCGCGAATGCTTCCGCAAGTACAAACACCGCTGGCGCTGCGCGCAGATAGACAGCCGGACGGTTGAAGGCACGAACAAAGAGCAACTGCAAAAGTGGGTGGACGACTACGGCGAAGACAGCGACTTCGTTAAGGTGCGTGTGCGTGGGATCTTCCCTGACGTGTCAGAGGCGCAGTTCATACCAACCGGCCTGACCGATGCCGCCATGAAGCGCCAGTGGACAGCAGCAGAGGTATCACACGCCCCGATCATTATCGGCGTTGACCCTGCTTACTCCGGCGCGGATGACTTCGTGATTTACCTGCGTCAGGGGCTGCACAGCAAATGCCTTGGCACCTATCCAAAAACCACTGATGAGCTGATATCCGCGAAGCGCATCGCCGACTTCGAAGATCAGTACAAGGCTGACCAGGTGTTTATAGACTTCGGTTATGGCACGGGCATTCATTCCATCGGTTCAAGCTGGGGCAGAACGTGGCAACTGGTGCCGTTCGGTGGTGGTTCAACTGATCCACAAATGGCGAATAAGCGCGGCGAGATGTACAACAGCTGCAAATCGTGGCTGAAGATTGGCGGTTCTTTAGACGATCAGGAGACTGCTGACGACCTGAGCGCGCCGGAGTACAAAGTTCGTCTCGACGGCAGGATTGTTCTTGAAGACAAGGGAGACATCAAGAAGCGGATAGGAAGGTCACCGGGCAAGGCCGATGCACTGGTGCTGACGTTTGCATTCCCAGTAACCAAAAGGCAGAACCTGCTGGGTGGATTGGCGGCGAACCAAGTCGCCACCGATTATGATCCATATAAATAATATAAAACGTGAATTATGAGACGTGATGACTTTTCCGATTTAAATTCATTTCATCCAGACTTACGGTTCTGGTTGCTATTTGTTTAAATATGTCAGGATATTGATTCTGCAGTGATGTTAATAATAATTTATTGTGCTTTAGATCATTACTTAAGGATTTAGTATCTAACTCAAGCTTTATTTTTTGCTCAATAGACTGGCGAAGTTCATTATCTTTTTCTTTAATTATTTTTTGTAGTTTTTCATTTTGGTCGGATAACATCACCATGTTAGCAGTTGCGGTCTTAACTTCTACCATCGCCTCCTGAAGAGAATTACTCATTTCTTTGAGGGAATTGTCTCTATCTTTAACTGCTTCAGTTAGTGCGATATTTTGACTTTTTGTAGAGTATATATCCTCTTCGATATTTCTTTCTTCGCGTTTGTCTGACAACCTTTTTTTAGATTCGATATCAGCTATCTCTAGTTGTTTCTCTGCGAGTGCAATTTTTTCGGTCATAGTTGTTACAGTTGCAGCGCTAATAGGCTTGCTCTGAAATTTAATAATATATTTTGTCGCCTGTGGAAGGAGTATGCATATCAAGGTGGTTGTAAATAATGGGCCTATGAGTAGGCTTTCAATACCAAAGTGTTGATTTATATATACGATTCTTTCTTCAACATCCTTTTTGCTGATAAATAAAATAGCTAGTAGTTGCCAATTAAATCCTAACCAAGAGAAAACAAAAGCGCCGAGGAATGGGCTTTTCATTCTTTCCAGTGAGTTTTGACGGAATGCAGCAAAAATATCCTTAATAAAATCAAGCATAACAGGACCTCAGTTTTTTTTCTGAAGTATACCTTTATGGTGATTATCAGTCATCAAGATAAAAAAAATGCCCCCGGCGAAGGAGGCGAAAGACTACACACAGCAATGGGATGTATCACGGTCACAGGTATTACCGGCTGATCACTGTGGGCACCGGTGCCATCCCATACGGTGCTTATTGGCTACTTCAATGCTCATGCGGTAATACGCTGGTTTACGTCCAGCAACGCTGAGTTCGGTGATCCGGTTCCAGTACCGGACTGCTCCAGCTTTTAAACCTTTGCAGGTAACAGGCACTGCCTGCGCACGCATATCAGTATTTGCTAATGGAACAGGATGTTGAGATGTCCGACTCAACGGAGATGGCGCTGGTAACCAGTAGCGGGTATTTAGTCGCACCCTGCGTTTGCAGAGTGGCCCATTCCTGTATGGTCAGTGCCATTTCCTGTTAAGTGCTGACCTCCCAGCCAACGTGGTTCGGGTAACACGCATTCACGTGCTTTACGAACTGGCAGGCTTTACCGTGCTGCCCCGTACTACTTGCCGGTTACGCTCCGGTGTCGTTTTTACGACCGTTCTTTGGACTGTGGTTTCATACAAACTACTGATAATGACGCTTCAATAGTTACCATAAAGGTAACTGCGCATCTATTAATTGTCAATAAATATTCTAATATGGTTAAATGGTAATTATTTTCTGCGGATGAAAAAATCATGTGCATCGGTAGCTCTCCAAAAACCTCTACTCCGGCAGTGCAATCTGCACCGCAAGTCCAAGACGAAGCTGTTGTGAATGCTACTGACGAAGAGAAGCGCCGCCGCCGTGCCGCCGCTGGTCAGAAGTCCACAATCCTGACGTCTGCGCAGGGTGACACATCAACGCCGACAGCCGCATCAGGCAAAACCCTGCTGGGGGCTTAATCGATGGCTGAAGAATCGCGCAAGCAGTTTTACATCAAACAGTTGAGCTCTCTGGAAACGGAACGCTCATCGTTTGATCCGCACTGGCGCGAGTTGTCAGATTTTGTTCTGCCTCGCAGCAGCCGATTCCTCACCACTGAACGCAACAAATCTAAGCGCAACACTAACATCGTGGACCCGACAGCAACGCTGGCAAGCCGCACGCTATCCAGTGGCATGTTGTCCGGTATAACCAGTCCGACGCGTCCATGGTTCACCCTCGGCACGCCTGACCCCGACATGATGGAATACGGACCAGTTAAGTTCTGGCTCGAAACTGTTCAGAACCGCATGAACGATGTGATGAACAAATCGAATTGGTACCAGTCTTTGCCAATTGTCTACGGCCAGCTGGGCACCTTCGGCACGACAGCTATGTCACTGCTGGAAGACGACGAAGATGTGATACGTACACACCCATTCCCGATCGGCAGCTACTACCTGTCGAACAGTGACCGCCTGCAGGTCGATACCGTTTATCGCAAATTCTCAATGACGTGCCGTCAAATCGTCCAGCGCTTCGGTCTGGGCAACGTCAGTGACAGCGTTAAATCAGCATGGGAAAGCCAGCAATATGAGCAGTGGTTTGACGTTGTTCACGTTGTTGAACCGAACATGAATCGCGATACCGGAAAGATGGATTCGAAGAATAAGAAGTTCTCTTCGGTCTATTTCGAATGCGGTGGCGGCGGCGACAAGCTGCTGAGTGAGAAAGGTTTTGATGACATGCCGATCATGGCGCCGCGCTGGGACATCAACGGCGAGGACGTTTACGGTTCGTCATGTCCGGGCATGATTGCACTGGGTAGCGTGAAAGCTCTCCAGCTCGAGCAGCGCCGCAAGGCTCAGGCCATCGACAAACTGGTTAATCCGCCAATGGTAGGTCCGAGTTCATTGAAGAACCAGCGCGCCAGTCTTTTGCCGGGTGAAATTACTTACGTTGACCAGGTCAGTGGCAATACATCATTCCAACCAGCTTACGCCATCAACCCGCGCATCAATGAGTTGGTGGCTGACATTCAGGATACGCGTTCCCTCATCAACTCCAGCTACTTCGTTGACCTCTTCATGATGCTGCAAAACGTCAACACCCGCAGCATGCCGGTGGAAGCCGTGGTTGAGATGAAAGAAGAGAAGCTGCTGATGCTGGGGCCGGTGCTGGAACGTCTCAACGATGAATTCCTCGATCCGTCCATCGACCGCATCTTCAACATCATGGCTCGCAAGAACATGTTGCCACCTGCTCCACCTGAGCTGGCTGGTCAGTCGCTGCGCGTCGAATACATCTCTGTCATGGCTCAGGCACAGAAAGCCGTAGGCATTGGCTCCATCGAACGCTTCGTTGGTTTCGTCGGTGGTCTTGCTCAGGCCAAACCTGAAGCGCTGGACAAACTCAACGTCGATCAGGCGATCGATGACTACGGCAGCATGGTTGGCGTTCCTGCCACCATCATCGCCACCAGTGATCAGGTTGCAGATGTCCGAGCGCAGCGCGCCGAGCAGATGCAGAAACAGCAGGCAATGGCGCAAAGCATGGCAGCAGTGCAGGGGGCTAAGACCCTCAGTGAAACCCAGACCGATCAGCCAAGCGCGCTGACAGCAGTAGCAGGGGCGATGCAGCCATGAGCCAAGTCTACGACCAGGAAGATAACGAGCAGCGATTAGAAGAGGAAGAGAGGAAGGCCTCGGAACTGGCAAAACGTGATGATCAGGACATTGAAAACATCATGAACACAGTTTCTGGCCGGCGTTTCATCTGGTCGCTGCTGGAAGAAACAAAGGTGTTCGCCTCCAGTTTCACCGGAGACAACAACGCAACGAATTTTAATGAAGGCCAACGTAACGCCGGTCTTCGCGTATTCAGCAACGTGATGCGCGTCTGCCCTGATATGTGGCTTGTGATGGCGAAAGAAGCGAAAGAGGAAGACGGCAATGCCTAGAATTCAAACCCAGCGTATCGCCCGCCTTGATGGCGGAAATCAAATCGTAGAAGTGGTCGATGAATCCGGCGCTTCTATCCCTGCCCCAACGGCATCGACTGCTGGCGGCGTGAAGCTGGGCGCAACAATTGCGGCAGCTGCTGCTGCGACGGCAACCGCTGATACAGCATCGGTAGCGACTGATGTTGCTGGCCTGCTCGCTGACCACAACGACCTGGTCAACAAATACAACGCATTACTGGCTGACACCGCATTAATTCGTACAGCCCTGAATGCCGTGCTGGCGCAGTTAAAAGCACAAACCATTCCGATCTGATAACGGGGAAAGATAGATGAATTTATTCGAACGTTTGGTGCTGCGCCGCCTTCAGTCTGCTGATGCAGGAGGTGACGCGGGCGGCGCTGCCGGTACTGACGCGCCAGCCGCATCAGTCGTCGAGGCTTCTGCTGATAAGCCTGCGGACCAATCCTCTGCGGTTGATAAGCCTGTAACCACGGAGAAACCTGCTGTTGAAACTGAGAAGCCAGCAGCAGGGGAGAAGACTCCAGAACAACTGGCGCAGGAAAAGGATTTAGCGGACAAGGCTGAGGCGGATAAAGAAGCCAAAGACAAAGCCGACAAAGTTCCGGAAAAGTACGAGTTCAAGTCGCCGGTAGAAGGCCAAGAGCTCGATGCTGAAATGGCTGCCTCGCTTGATCCTGTAGCCCGTGAACTTGGCCTGAACAATGAGCAGGCTCAGAAGCTGGTAGATATCTACGGCAAAGACATCCTGCCGAAGATTGAAGCGCGCCAGCAGGAGAACTGGGCGAAGCAAACCGAAGCCTGGGCGAATGAAGTTAAGACGGACAAAGAGATCGGCGGTGATGCCTTTGTTGCCAACGTCGGTCTGGCTCAGAAGGCTCTCGATACGTTTGCCCCTGCCGGTCTGCGTGAATATTTGGAAACCACTGGGCTGGGGAATCACCCTGATCTGGTGCGTTGTTTCGTGAAAGTCGGTAAGGCCATGAGTGAAGACTCTATGGTCATGCCAAACACTGGTGGCCAGCGTAGTGCGGCCGATGTTCTGTACGGAAAAAACTGAGGAATTGACATATGGCTGTTAAAAGCACCACAGCGCTTACGCTGGCCGACTGGGGTAAACGTGTAGACCCAGAAGGGAAGATCGACAAAGTGACGGAGCTGTTATCCCAAACTAACCCGATTCTGACAGACATGCTTTACGTTGAAGGTAATTTGCCAACCGGTCACCGCACTACAGTGCGCACCGGCTTACCGATCGCCACCTGGCGTTTGCTGAACTACGGTGTGCCTAAAAGCAAATCAACTACCGCACAGGTAACTGATTCATGCGGCATGCTGGAAACGTATTCAGAAGTCGATAAGTCCCTTGCTGATTTGAACGGTAACACGTCTGAATTCCGCCTGTCGGAAGACACCGCTTTCCTTGAAGCAATGAACCAGTCGATGGCATCTACCATTTTCTATGGTGATACCAGTGTTAACCCATCCCAATTTATGGGGATGTCTTCTCGTTATTCCAGTCTTTCGGCTGGTAATGCGCAGAACATTATCGATGCTGGCGGCACAGGCACAGATAATTCATCGATCTGGTTGATCGTCTGGGGTCAGAACACTGTTCATGGCACTTTCCCGAAAGGACAGAAAGCAGGTCTGCAACATCAGGATCTGGGTGAGCAGACTCTTCAGGATGGAAATGGCGGGCAGTATCAGGGGTATCGCTCCCATTACAAATGGGACAACGGCTTAGTAGTTCGTGACTGGCGCTATGCGGTGCGCATCGCAAATATCGATGTCAGCGATTTGGACGCAACCACACCTGTAAACATCATCAAACTGATGATCAAAGCGGTGCACCGTATTCCTAATCGCGGGATGGGCAAGCCTGTGTTCTACATGACCCGGACCCTGAATGAATACCTCGATATTCAGTCATTGGACAAAGCCTCTCTGGCTCTGTCAGTGAAAGAAACCGAAGGGGAATTCTGGACCACATTCCGTAACATTCCGATCCGCGAAACTGACGCGCTTCTGGAAACCGAAGCACGCGTTGTTTAACCGCTGACCTTAACTGATGGGCTGCTGATGTAGCCCACTCATTGGAGAAAGAAAGATGATCCTCGACAAACTGTTGATGTTCTCCGAAGCGCAGGCGGTTACCGCTACAGCCGCTTCAACCGATGTAATTGACCTGAGCCCGATGAAAGGAACCAAGCGTGATATCGGCGTGGGCGAGCCTCTGGAATTCTGGGCTACCGTCAATACCACTGCTACCGCAGACGGTGCCGCGACCTTGAACGTTCAGCTGCAAACCAGTGCCGATAACTCAGCCTGGGTAACTTTGTATGACAGTGGAACTCTGGCACTGGCCTCACTGACAGCAGGTAAACGAATTCTGTCTACCAAGGTTCCTGCAGGGGTTCTGAAATATCTCCGCGTGAACTATGTCGTGGCAACCGGTCCACTTACCGCTGGTGCGTTCACTGCTGGTATCAACCTCGATGTGGATGCGAACTACAGCTACCCATCAGGCTTCACCGTTAAATAACAGGGGGCAACATGTCAGAAGTTGCACGTTACAAAATCCTGGCCACTTCATACATCAATAAACAGATTTTGTTTGTGGGTGATGAAGTGGAATACGACGGTAAGCCGGGCAGCGCGCTGGAGCCGATCAACGATGCGGCGAAAGAAGCGAAGAAAAAGGCTGATAAGAACTATGTCGAGCAAAAGCCCGAAGGCGGTGGTGAGGTCGTGAACGATTCTGACGACAAACCAAAAACCGAAGGCGATGGTTCTAATCAGGCCGATGTCGATCTGGCTGCTTTGCGTGATGAGTACCAAGCGTTATTCAACACTGCGCCGCATCCGGCCATGAAGGCTGACACCATGAAAACCAAAATTGCTGAAAAGCGCGCTGAGTTAGGCGTTTAACAGCTACTTCCTGAAGGGGCGAAAGCCCCTTTACTCTCCGGAGCATCGACATGAAACAACCGCAGATGGTCAATCTCAAGCAAGGTACAGACAGCTTTGAAAATGAAGAAGGGAAGACTGTCGAGCGTGACGATTACCCGTGGGGTCTTCGTATCACTCTCAACAATGAAACCCTGAAAAAACTGGGTATCTCTTTGCCAAAGGTCGGTGCTGAAATGATGTTGGCCGGCAAGGTGAAGGTTTTGTCCACCAGCACACGTGAAGATGGCGATGACTCCTACAGCAGCGTCGAAATGCAGATAACCGACATCGGCCTGATGGATGAAGCCGCAGAGCCACAGAAGACCGCAGCTGACACGTTATACGGGAGCGATGCGTAATGGCCTCAGTTATCCAGATCTGCAATATCGCGCTGATGCGTATCGGCAGCTCACGCACCATCAACAGCCTGAGCGAGCAGAGTAAGCAGGCCGATGTTGCCAACGTATTCTATGAGTCCTCACGCGACACTGTGCTGAGCGACTTCGATTGGAACTTTGCATCCAAGCGCGTCGTTCTTGCTGATCTGGATACACCATCAACCGACTGGCAGTTTGCATATCGTTACCCGACAGACTGCATGCGCATTACAGAAATCATGACACCTGGCATTCGTTATCCGGCTCCGGGCATGCGGGTGACATACGAGGTGGGATCAGACGCCGCGGGTACTGGGAGAATAATCTACACAAACCAGCCTGAAGCCCAACTGCGTTACGTTGGCAAGATCACTGATCCGAACATGTTTGATGCGCAGTTCGCCGACGCCCTGAGCTGGAAGCTGGCAGCGGAATTTGCAATGCCACTGGCGGCATCTGGAGATCTCGGTAATAAGGCGTTGCAGATGTACAACGCAATGGTACTGGCTGGTGTGGCGCATTCGAATAATGAATCTCAGGAGCCACTTGTACCGGAATCGGAGTTCACCATAGCGAGGTTGTCATAATGGCCGTGAGTGCAATGCAGGCATCATTTGCTGGTGGTGAAATCTCCCCAAACCTTTACGGCCGCGTTGACCTTGAGCGCTACGCCAGTTCACTGCGCCGCTGCCGTAACTTCATGGTGCGCCAGTTCGGCGGCGTTGATAACCGCGCAGGATTCCGCTTCCTTGGTGAAGCAAAAAACTCATCGCAGAAGTGCCGGTTAATCCCGTTCCAATTTTCCGTAAGCCAGACCTTTGCGCTGGAGTTTGGTGCAGGTTACGTTCGCATCTGGGCAAACGGCGCGCCTGTTGTTTACTCAACTGGTCCGAATGTTGGCCAGCCGGTGGAAGTAGTGACACCTTACGCAGAAGCTGATTTGTTTATGCTTAAGTTCACACAGTCTGCTGACGTGATGACTATCTGCCATGCCAATTATCCGCCGATGGAGATCCGCCGGTATGGCAATGAAGACTGGCGCACGGCACTGGTCAGCACAAACGACGGTCCATTTCAGGACGGCAACATCGATGAGGCGGTCACAGTGACCGCCTCCGGAGAAACCGGAACCGTAACGTTGACATCCACCAGCGCGATATTCACCGCTGAGCAGGTGGGAGCGCTGTTCTTCATTGAACAACTTAACACTGGCGATATCGCGAAGTGGGAAACATCTAAGACCGTAACTCTCGGTCAGCAAATTCGATACTCCACCAATTATTACGAATGCACCCGAGCAGGTAAAACAGGCACGGTAGCGCCGACACATACATCAGGCAGCGCATTGGATGGCTGGTATGGAGATGATAACAGTGTCGAATGGCTCTACATCCACAGCGGAAATGGCATTGCTAAAATCACAGCCGTAGCCGGTGATGGCCTGACTGCCACTGCAGATGTCATTAATCGACTGCCGAAAGACCTGGTCACTACGCCAAGCTATAAATGGGCGAAATTTGCATGGAACAGCGTCGATGGTTATCCATCTACTGTGGTTTATTTCCAACAGCGCCTGATGTTCGCCGCTTCAAAATCTTTCCCACAAACGGTATGGACCAGTAAGAGTGGAGACTATAAAGACTTCGGGACCTCTGTTCCGTCTGTCGACGATGATGCGATCAGTTATACATACGCCGGTCGGCAGCTGAATAAAATCCTGCACCTCATAGATGTTGGATCACTGGTCGCGCTGACATCCGGTGGTGAGTACAAGGTCAACGGGGATCAGACAAATACGCTCACGCCATCGACATTCAATTTCAGCTCTCAGGGGCAGAATGGCGCCAGCGATGTGCCGCCTATTGCAATAAGTAACGTGGCATTGTTCGTTCAGCAGAAGGGGGGCGCAGTGCGTGATCTGGCCTACTCGTTCGACGTGGACGGATTCCAGGGGTCTGACCTGACCATTCTGGCAAACCATTTGTTTATCGGTCACCAAATTGTGGACTGGGCCTTTGCCATCACGCCGTTCAGCATTGTCTGGTGCATCCGGGATGACGGCCTGCTCATGGGGTTGACGTATCTGCGCGACCAACAGGTTGTAGCCTGGCATCCGCACCCGGCAACAAACGGATATTACGAATCGGTATGCAGCATCAGTGAAGGTAATGAAGACGGTGTGTATGCCGTTGTGCGCCGCGTTATTAACGGGCAGACAAAGCGCTACATCGAGCGCCTCGACTCCCGAATTTTCTCTGACATCAGCGATTCATTCATCGTTGACAGCGGGCTGAGTTACGACGGTCGTAATACCGATCCATCCCGAACTGTGACACTCACCGGTGGAAGTGGAGACTGGGATTACCGCACTGATTACACACTGACAATTAGCGGCGCGAGTTACTTTGTGCCGGGTAATGTCGATGATGAAATCCTTCTGCCATATACGGAAGACGCGACAGACAAGATCCTGAAGCTTCTTATTGTCGCGGTGAGCAGTGGCAATGTGGTGACAGTGCGTGCAAACAGAAACGTTCCTGCACAATTTCAGGGTGTGTCCACTGCGTCATGGAATATGGCGAAAGCTAATTTTTCCGGCCTGTCTCACCTCGAAGGACAGACTGTCAGCATTCTTTCAGACAGCAATGTCGAACCTCAAAAGGTCGTTACCAGCGGTTCTATTTCTCTGGAAACACCAGGTGCTGTAGTGCATGTCGGGTTGCCGATTAACGCAGTTATTGAAACGCTGGATATCAATTTCGCCGGTCAGGAAACCATTCTCGATAAGAAAAAAATCATCAACAAAGCCGACATCATGGTTCAGGACAGCCGCGGTATTTTCGCCGGAACGCCGGGCGGGAAGATGTACGAATATCCTCAGCGTGAGTTTGAGTTTTATGATGACCCGGTCAGTAATAAAACCGGACTGGTTACTGTTGACCTCGATTCAGAATGGGACAAATCAGGCCGCGTAATTGTCAGTCAGTCGGATCCGCTTCCTCTCTCAATTCTCTCGATCATCCCGAAAATAACGGTGGGTGGCTGATATGCGTAAAGTCGAAATCGTACCGGCCACAGAGCAGCACGCAGCGGAGATGCTGCCTTTCATTCGTCAGGCGGATATTGATGAATTCTATGCTGCTGCACTGATCAATCCGGATGAAGTGCTGCGCCGTTCCATGAGCGCATCATCAATCTGCTGGGCTGGCCTCATCGATGGTGAGGTCGTAGGGATCTTTGGTGTATGCCCTGCATCAATGCTTACCGGCTTCGGGGCCCCCTGGCTGGTAGGCACCGACAGACTGGAGAAAGTGCAGGTAACTTTCCTTCGTCATTGTCGCCCGGTGTTGGCACAAATGCTGGCGCTGTATCCCCGTCTCGAAAACTTTGTTGATGCCCGCAACACCGCCGCGAAATCGTGGCTGCACTGGCTTGGCTTCACGCTTAATGAAGCGCAACCGTATGGCGCGCTGCAATTACCTTTCCACCATTTCCATCTGAGGGCTGAATAATGTGTGAGCCAACCACAGCAATTCTTGCGATCACCGCAATCACCGCTGCCGTGTCAGCCGCCAGCGCTGTGAAGCAGGGCAATGACGCGAAGAAGGTTGCTAACGCGAATGCTGATGCGCAAGAACAGGCAGGACGAGACGCGGTAAACGCTGGGAATGCTCAGGCAGAGCAGCAGCGCCAACAGGGGCGTCAGTTAGCTGGCAGGCAGGCTGCCGCCTTTGGTGCCAACGGTACTGATATGACCTCCGGATCGGCGCTGAATACCTTCGGCGATACAGCATCAGGCACTGAACTGGATGCGCTGACAACCATCAACAACGCACAGCGTCAGGCTGCCGGTCTGGATTTTCAAGCCAGCGCCAGCCGTGCGCAGGGGCAGATTGACCAGAACGCCGGATACTCAAAGGCTGGTTCAACAATTCTGAATGCAACGCTGTCGGGATTTTCTGCCTACCAGACAATGGGGCTTGGCGCTTCAGCTGCATCATCCGGCACTGGCTCATCAACCAACATGTTCACAGCTGCCAGCAAACAGAAATACGGAACAAACGCATTCACATTCTAAGGTGACTTCATGCCAACAGTACCAGTCCCACGTTATGAGCAGCAGAGTGTAGATCGCCCGGGCCCTGTCAATGTCGCCAACATTCAGCAGCGTCCAGGTGCGTTGGATGCTATCGCTGATTTTGGTCAGAATCTTTCCAACGTCATCGTTCAGGAAAAAGTAAAATACGACGACGGTCAGTTTCAGGATGCGGTTCTGAAACTGAACGCTGGCATGCAGGGGATCCAGTCGGCACAGAATCAACTGGAAGGCAGCAATGCTTTGGGCAGCGCGCCGAAAGCAGTCGGACAGTACCATGAACTGGCAAGCCAGTTGGCATCCTCTGTGCCTGCATCACGTCAGCGTGACTGGCAACGCCAAATGGAGTCTGGTGCAATTCAGCTATCTGGTGCTGCAGAACGTCATGAATACGGGCAGATGCAGCAATATCGTGCCGGCCAGCAACAGGCCATCGTTGAAACCGGCGTGACTCAGGCTGCATCTCTGTATTCTGATCCTGCGGCTTATCAGCTAAATAACGCCCGCACTAAAAACTCCATCGAAACTTATGGCAGCGCTCAGGGTTGGTCACCGGAACAGATTCAGGCAGAGCAAACCAAATTCACTCAGCGTGCCGCACTGGGTGCTGCTAATTCGCAGCTTGGCTCTGATTACATGGCCGTCATTACACAGAACGGCGAACCGGCAGACGTCGGCGGTACCACTCGCGTTTCATCAACTCAGGTGGTGGATGGTACCCGTGGCATACGAAACAATAACCCGGGCAATATCGAGTTCAACGACAGCAACAGTTGGCAGGGTCAGACAGGTAGCGACGGGCGCTTTGCGAAATTCGAGACGCCTGAGCATGGGATTCGTGCACTGGGTCGCAACCTGTTGTCATATGGAAAGCAAGGTTACGACACGCCAGCAGAGATCATTGGGCGCTGGGCACCACCCGGCAAGGATGGGAAAGAGAACGATACCCAGGCGTATATCAAAAGCGTATGTGCTCAGCTCGGTGTTACCGCTGATCAGCCACTCGACTTGACCAATGCCGACACGCTGGCAAATCTGTGTAATGCCATCATGAAGCAGGAAAACGGCAAGGTGCCGTACAGTTCTGATCAGGTTAACAAAGGCGTACAGGCTGCTCTTGGGTTCTCGCAATTGGATACCGTTGCGCGTGTAACCAAAACCCCGTATTTCAATGAACTGGATGCCAGTACGCAGGCGACTGTGATCCGCCAGGCGGATGCTTTGCGAAAGCAGCAGCAGGCACAGTACCGCACTCAGCTGGATGATACCGTGCGCGATGCCTCTGCTGCGTATCTGCGTGGCGTTGAATATCCTAACATGCCGAGCCAGTCAGATTTTGTGGCAGCGTATGGTTACCGTGAAGGCCAGCAGCGTTATCAGGATCTGGATAATCAGCGCCAAGCCGGTGAGTACATTGGGGCGTTTCGAACGCTGCCGACCGCCAGCATCAATGCTGCTGTGAAATCTCTCGAACCAACGGTCGCAGACGGCGACGGTTATGCATCCCGTGCCAGTGCCTATGACCATGTCAAAGCTGCGGCGGCTTCTGTTATTCAAAAGCGCCAGTCCGATCCCTATGGTTCCGCAATTGAACTGGGGGCATACAAACCATTGAGCACAAATAACCCGGATGATGTTTCTAACGAAATCAAAAGCCGCTTCGCCAGCAGCGGTGATCTGAAGGCAATCGGCATTAACGCGCCTCTTCTATCTCAGCAGGAGGCCGCGGGTTTTACGCAAATCATTCGCGGTACCACTAACGTCGACCAGACTATTTCAATGCTTCAGTCTATGGGACAGAACCTTCCGGCCGGTGCAATGCGTCAGGTGGCTGGCGCTGTGGCACCAAACAGTGCGGCAGTGGCCTATTCAGCGTTGTTACTGGGTAAGCCTGACAACCAATATGACAACCGGTCAGGCAGCATTGCGTACAGTGATTTCATTGCTTACAAGCCAACGATGGACAAATACGACGCATCGAAAACAATCCTGCTGGGGGATCAGTTGGTCAACCCTACGGACGAAATGAAAAAGGCAGGTATCACCCCGGTCAGCCTACCGAGCGACGACAAGTTGACGCGTAAATTCGATGATGAAGTGGGCAATGCATTTGCCAACAATCCGCAAGCACGCCAGATGGCCTTTGGAATTTACAAGTCTGCATATGCAGGGATCGTTTATCGCTCTGGTGATGCAAGTGACGCATCTACTGCCTCGGTGAATAGCGATGCCGCAGAGAAGGCTGCACTGATGGCAACAGGCGGTGTGTACAAAGGATTCCAGGGCGGTGATGTTGTCATGCCGTTTGGCATGGATAAGAGCACGTTTAAAGACCGGTACACAGTGGCTGCACAGAACGCACTGAAAGACGCAGGGCTGAATCCTGCAGGGCAATCTAACTTCACACCAGTTAACGTTGGCAGTGGTCAGTATCGCCTTCTGTCCGGCAGTGGACGCTGGGCTGTTGACCCGCGCACAGGGAAAGAAGTCACCGTAACTGTGAGGGCTAACTGATGGCGGATATCTTCGATTTAGCACCGGAAGGGCAGGCGTGGACTGACAACCTGTCAGATGGAAAATCAGCACGCCCTGAAGATTACGATCCTACGTTCTTTGCCGGTTCACTGTCTGCATTCCCACGTGGCGCAGCCGAGGGGACGATCGGCCTTGGTCAGACAGCACTGACGTTTGCAAATCAAATGGTCGATTCCCAAATCGCTGCATACTCCCCGGCACCGAACGTCAACCTGCTGAAGCTTGCTTATCCCGGTGCTGACCAGGCAATGAATGACGCCTATGACAGCACAGCCAAATCCCTTGAGGCTGCGCGGCAATACATCAAGCCCGATGGAACAACTCAGGGTACCGCGGCGCAGGTTCTTAATGGCCTCGGGCAGTTTGTTCCAGCGATCGGCGCGACGGTGGTCGGCGGTCCAGTTACGGGTGGTGCGATTGCCTTTGGCAGCAGCTTCGAGCCAACACGGCAGGACTTTTTGAAGAAGGGTGTAAATCCTGAAACAGCCACAACACTGGCGACTGAGCAGGCCGCATTCAACGCCTTTGGCATGGCGTTACCGGCTGCCGCTGGCGGTAGGTTGGCAACCAGGCTTTTATCTGGTGTAGGGATCAACACCTCCTTTGGCGGCCTGAATCGTTTTGCTATGGGGGAGACGCTGGAAGAAAACGGCTATTCAGACATGGCGAAACAGTATCGCGTTTGGGACGGACAGGCGATCGCCGTGGATGCTGTTCTGGGTGCTTCGTTCGGCGGCCTCCATCACTGGACTGCTACGCGAAACGCAGCGCCAGAGGTGACACCAGAAACCCAGTCAGCACCAGCAACAATTCCCGATGATGGCACCACAGTGCAGCCTGAGCCGGTTGCGTCAGCAGGTAATGAGTCTGCGGCGCCTGTTGCGGATGTGGCCCCTGTTGAAAGCGCGCCCGCGCCAACTTACGAATCTCGGGTGACTGAACTACAAGGCTTAGCTGATAACCTTTTGCCAGTCGGTGAGAGAAAGTCTCTGTCGTCGGAAATACATGATCTTCAATACCAGCATGATCAGGCTGCCCAGCAATTACAGCAGATCAAAGATGCGCCGATCACCGGCAGCGGAAAGGCACTGTCAACTGCCCGCGCTCAGCGCTCCGCATCAGTCGCAGAACTTGATGCGCAGGTAACTGACCTGCGCCAGCAAATAGAAACTAAATCAGCAACGCTGGCAGACAGCAGCAGGGGCGGGAGATTTTTCGAGGCTAAAGCAGATTTATCGCGCATTGAGCAGGGCATCATTCCTGAAAGCCTCCGTGATGTTGTTGATCAGACACCAATTAAACCGAGCGATGTTGATGCCGCCCATGTACTTAATGAAGGGTTGCACTATGACATCGAGTCATCTCCGGTGATCCATGCCTCAAACGAAAGCGTTAATGCTCACGTTTCCGCAATGGATGCTGCTACCCGCAGCCTGATGAATGGTGAGCCCGTTAACATCTCACAGCAGATCAGAGGGCTTGATGGATTGGTTCGTCCTGAAACAGAGGTGACAGGTATTACAATGCGCGATGCGATGGAGGCTGATATCCGGGATGCCGGACTTTCCACAACACCTGCTCGAATTGACGCTGATGCGTCGCCAAAGGCTTTGCGAGATGGCAGCGCATTCTCTTCTGGCCGTGAAGAGTCTGGCGCGGTAAGCACAGACCCTTACACCGGAGAAGTCATTTCAGGCAACAGCTTCGATCTGATGGCCGCACGTGACCTGGCTGCTGATGCCGAAACAAAAATACTTCATCCCGACACCGGCCAAGAGGTTACCCTATCTCAGGCGCTGGCTGATTTGGATGAACAGATTGCCACCGCTCAGAAAGAATCGAATGTTTATTCTGTGGCCGCCGCCTGCTTCTTAAGGAATCCATAATGAAATCAGCCTGTATTGATGCGATCGCTAACACACTCGGGCGCCTGCCAAAATCTGATGAAATTAAAAACATTGAAGACCGCATTAAGGATGCCGTGCGGCAGGTCAGCCGCAATAACGCGAAGGCAGGTAAATCTGGTATTCCTGATGGGCAGACATACAGAGAAGCTGCTGATCTGGCGGCTCAGCGTGTTGTGCATGAGGTTTATAAAAAGCGCCAGCGTCTGGCACAGAACGCCATAGCCATCACGAACATCACGAAAAAGCTAAATGAAAGCTTTCCGGCCAGTGATCAAACTCCAGAGAACCTGTCCCAGTTCATCTTCGCCGGACGGAAAACGTGGAACGGGAAAGAATTAGACATCACCTCTGCTGAAGAACTGGCAACTGGTGCTTATCAGGACTGGAGCCGCCAACTTAGTGCAGAGATGACGGCAGCGGGACCGGAAGTACAGAAGTTTTTCCAACAGTCTCAGTCTCTGGGTGCGCAGCGTTTTCGCAACCCGTTTGACCAGGCTGTTGCCAAATCCAGCCAGTTGCATTTGCTGAAAGAAATTTATGGCGAAGACACCGGTAACGCGCCGGCCAAGAAAATCGCCAAGATTTGGAACGACGTCACCAGCCGTTCGCGTCAGGAAATGAACGACAATGGTTTTGATATTGGCCTGCGTGATGACTGGAACCTGCCATACGTTGATGATGCTGACCTTATCCGCGCAGCCGGACGTGATGAGTGGCTCGCTACTTTGCCAGTAGCAGAGCGCGCTGCTGCACGCGTCTCTGGTCGCATGCCGCCAGCTGAGTTTGCCCGCCGCAAATGGATTGATGATGTTTACGACACACAGGATCGCACACAGTACGTGAATCAGGACGGTTCACCAATGAACGATGCTGAATACCGCGATGCGCTGGCTGCCATTTACGAAACCAAGTCTACGGATGGTGCCAACAAAATTGAGCCTGGCGCGCACATGGGTAGCGGCGTGATTAAAAACCGTGGTTCGCAAAGCCGCGTCATGGCGTTTAAAGATGCCACCAGCCATTTCAATTACATGGAGCGCTACACTGGGCAGCCAGTAGTGGGTGTGATGTTGTCTCACCTGCAATCAGCTTCGCGTGATCTGGGCGTAGTAAAAGCATTCGGTCCGGATAGCGCCACCAACTTTAAATTGATAGCCGATCGCCTTTATAGCAAATCAGTTTCCAGTGAGGGTGGCGGTAAGCCAGTATCTGATATGCAGGCGCAGCGTAATATGGTTGAGCGCATGTTCAACTCAATGGCTGGCCTGAATGGGGTGCAGAACTCCGGCGTATTCTCTTCGGCCATTGGCGGCCTGCGTAACCTGATGACCTCTGCCATGCTTGGTACTTCAGTTTGGACGGCAGCCAGCGATCAGGGGATTATGCGCGCCAACGCGATGGCATTGGGTTTTGACCGCAAAGGGATGCGCCTGTCGGCCAGCACCATCAAGTTACTGTTCAGTGGTGATGCAAAGCGTGCTGCTGCTGACCTTGGTCTGCTGGTGGACTCGCACGCGGCTGTCGTTAGCAAGATGGGCGGTTTCGACCTGTCTCGTGGCATCACCGGCTGGTTCGCTGAGAAAACCCTGAAGTGGTCAGGACTTATTGCAATGGACCGGGCAAACAAAGCCTCATTCGGTTTGCTGATGTATAAAAACATTGGTGACATGTCACGTAAATATCCAACGCTGGATTCTCTGAAGGCGTCTGACAAGACGGTGCTCGCGAATAAGGGCTGGACTCAGGAAGACTGGGCGATCATGAATGCCGCAGAACTGCGACCGCTCAATACCAGCGGCGCAATGGGCATGACGCCTGACGGTATTTACGCCGTCCCTGAAGCCAAGGTGCGTGAAATTCTGGCTGACCGCATAGACAGCATCCGCGCCGGTGCCAAAAACGCACTGGCAGAAATGGGCGAAATGCCGGATACGCGCCGCAAAGCATTGTCAGTAGCTTTCGATGCAGAGGCAGAGCAGACCATCAACCGGCTGGTCAGAAACGCCAAGGCAGAAGCCGCTCAGAAGCTGCTGGGCATTACTCACGGCGAAATGACCAGCGCAGTCACCACGGCCACAGGCATCGATACGTTTGAGCGCGAGACGGCTGGGGAATTGCTTAAGTCAGCAATGCTTTTCAAAACCACGCCTTTCGCAGGCTTCCGTCAGTTGGTCACCCGATCACGGGATCTGGATACGGTGCCTGCCATTAAATTCCTCGCTGCTTACATCGGGGGAACGACCATCGCCGGGATGTTTGCAAATCAGATGAACGCTCTGCTAACCGGTAATGACCCGATCGATATGACGACGGGGAAATCATGGATTCAGGCTTTACTGAAAGGGGGGTCATTCGGCATCTATGGTGATTTCCTGTTCCAAGACCACACGCAATATGGCTCGAGTATCGCGGCAACGCTGGGTGGCCCTGTTCTCGGTTTTGCTGAGCAGTTGATGAAACTGGCAATCACGAACCCGCAGAAGGCGCTGATGGGGGAAGAAACATCATTTGGTGCTGATGCCATTAACACTGCTCGCATGGTGATCCCATTTGCAAACCTGTGGTATACCAAGGCCGCATTCAACCACCTTATTTTGCAACAACTGCAAGAAATGGCGAACCCTGGTTATAATGACCGGGCAAAAGACAGGGCAGAACGTCAATATGACGTAACCAGTTGGTGGGAGCCTGGGGATACTTCTCCGCGCAGAGCGCCTGATTTAGGAAAGGCGGTAGGGGAATGATTGAACATTTACTGATTATGGCTGCGTGGTTTATCTGCGTTGTGGCAGCCGCGACGATCATCATCTGGCTGTTGATAAAACTGGCATCCGTTGGCACAAGATGCAGAATTTTAGCAGCAATAATTGCATTCGTTATTGTTGCCAACCTCGCAGTTTACGCATTTTCATAGCCCCATCCGTGGGGCTTTTTCATTAACGAATCCCTTTACC
>JBOIGK010000801.1:0-5581 GCA_050742695.1 Advenella sp.
GCACCCACGCCGGAAAAGAATGTGACTTTGTTCTTTTTGAACAAATACAGAATACCGTCGTTGTTCTGTTTGACAACCGTATCCTTGCGACCGATCATGTTTTCCAGTTTGAGCTTGACGCTGCCCAGTTCAATGCCGTGCTCGGCAAAATGGTGATTGGCCTGTTCAAAATGCTCGGACGATTGCAGCAGAGCTTTGGACGGAATGCAGCCGACATTGGTGCAAGTGCCGCCTGGTTTGGGATTGCCTGCCTCATCAGCCCAGGCATCAATACACGCTACTTTCTTGCCTAACTGCGCAGCGCGAATCGCTGCAATGTAGCCGCCAGGACCGGCACCAATTACGACAACGTCAAATTGTGAAGACATAATTTTCTCTTGATTTCGATAGAGCAGATGCGCTTACACGCATCCTATGAAAAACGCGCGCCCCGCGAGGGGGCGCATTCAGACTGCGTCGATTACAGTTCCAGCAGCAAGCGTTGTGGATCTTCCAGCGCCTCTTTCATGGCAACCAGACCCAGTACCGCTTCGCGGCCGTCAATGATACGGTGATCGTATGACATGGCCAGGAAGTTGATCGGACGGATGACCACCTGGCCATTTTCTACCACAGGGCGATCCTTGGTGGCATGTACGCCCAGGATGGCAGACTGCGGTGGATTGATGATGGGGGTGGACAGCATGGAACCGAAGACACCGCCATTGGAAATGGAGAAGGTGCCGCCAGTTAAGTCTTCCAGGCTGATTTTGCCGTCGCGCGCTTTAACACCGTATTCTGCAATGGTTTTTTCGATTTCGGCAAAAGACAGCTGATCTGCATTGCGCACAATAGGCACTACGAGGCCGCGCGGGCTGCTGACCGCGATTCCGATATCAAAATAACCGTGATAGATAATATCTTTGCCATCGACAGAGGCGTTGAGCAATGGATATTTTTTCAGTGCTGCAACCGCAGCCTTGACGAAAAAGGACATGAAGCCCAGTTTTACACCGTGTTCTTTTTCAAAACGATCTTTGTAGGCATTGCGCAGATCAATCACTGCCTTCATGTTAACTTCGTTGAAAGTCGTGAGAATGGCGTTTTCCTGCTGGGACTGAATCAGGCGCTCGGCAATACGCGCGCGCAGGCGAGTCATTGGCACGCGCTGTTCCGGACGACCATCAAGAGACAGCGTAGCGGCAGCGGGTGCAGCAGCCTGAGCTGCAGGTTTGGCACTTGCGCCGGCAGCATCGGCCTTGGTCACACGACCATCACGGCCAGAGCCTTCAACGTCGCCGGCAGCAATGCCTTTTTCAGACAGGATTTTGCTGGCGGCGGGCGATGCAACGCCTGCACTGCCTTTGCTGGCTTCGGCGGCCTTGGCTGGGGCAGCTTCGGCCTTGGCAGGCTCGGCAGCAGCCGGCTGGGCGGCAGGAGCTGCGGCGGCGGCTTCGGGGGCAGCTGCACCGGACTTGGCTTCGGTGTCGATTTTTGCCAGCAACTGGCCTGAAGTGACCGTGCTGCCATCGCCCTGGGCAATTTCAGTCAACACGCCGCTGGCCGGTGCCGGCACTTCCAGAACGACCTTGTCGGTTTCGACTTCGATCAGAGTTTCATCCTGAGTTACAGCTTCGCCTACTTTCTTTTTCCACTCAAGCAGGGACGCCTCTGAGATCGATTCGGAGAGCTGAGGAACTACAACGTCAATAATAGCCATTTTCGATAATCCGTAAAATTGTAATTAGACCGCTTACTTGGTCAGAATGAACCCTTTGAGCTTGGGTGCAAAAGCCTGTTCCACCAAGGCTTTTTGCTGCTCAATATGTTTGGCCATATAGCCAACCGCAGGCGAGGACGAAGCGATACGTCCGGCATAACCCAGGCGCTGTCCGGCAGACATGTCTTCATACAGGTGGTGCTGGATATAGAACCATGGTCCCTGATTCTGAGGCTCGTCCTGTACCCATACGACTTCAGTCGCATTCGGATACTTGGCCAGTTCACTGGCAAACGACTTGTGTGCAAACGGATACAGCTGCTCTACCCGCAGGATCGCAACATGACTGGCATCCCGTTCCTTGCGTGCGTTCATCAGATCATAGTAAACCTTGCCTGAACACACCAGCACACGCTTGACTTTCTTGCCGTCAAGGTTGCTGTCGATTTCGCTCAGGATAGGATGGAACTCGCCTGAGGCCAGATCGCTCAGCGGCGAAGTTGCGTCCTTGTTACGCAACAGCGATTTCGGTGTAAAGATGACCAGCGGCTTGCGGAACGGCCGAATCATCTGACGACGCAGCAGATGGAAAATCTGTGCCGCATTCGTGGGCTGTACACACTGCATGTTATGGTCGGCGCACAGTTGCAGGAAGCGTTCGATACGTGCCGAAGAATGCTCTGGTCCCTGACCTTCGTAGCCATGCGGCAGCATCAGCGTCAGACCGGACTGGCGTCCCCATTTGGCTTCACCTGAACTGATGAACTGGTCAATCACGACCTGCGCACCGTTGACGAAATCGCCGAACTGCGCTTCCCAGATAACCAGTGTGTTGGGTTCGGAGCAGGAATAGCCGTACTCAAAACCCAGTACCGCCTCTTCCGAGAGCACCGAATCGATGACCGTGAACGGGGCCTGGGAATCGGAGACATTCTGCAGTGGAATATAGGTACCGTCGTTCCAGCGCTCACGCTTCTGGTCATGCAATACAGCATGGCGGTGCGTAAAGGTGCCGCGGCCGGAATCCTGACCGGTAATACGGATGGTATAGCCTGATGCCACCAGCGTCGCAAATGCCAGGTGCTCGCCCATGCCCCAGTCAAGGTTCTGTTCGCCCATTGCCATTGCACGGCGATCGGCCAGCAGTTTTTTCACCAGGTTGTGCGGTGTAAAGGTGTCTGGCACAGTCGTAATGCGCTCGCCAATACGCTTGAGTTCGGCCAGCGGCACGGCCGTATCGGCACTGTCTGTCCACTTGGCGCCCAGAAACGGCGTCCAGTCGATGGAATATTTGTTTTTGTAGTCGGTAAGCACGGGTTCGACGGTTTTCTGGCCGTCTTCCATCAGCCGGCGATAATTCTTGACGAACTCTTCGCCTTCGCCATCAGCCAGTACACCCTGCGCAGTCAGTTTGTCTGCATAGATTTTGCGCGTACCAGGGTGCGCACCAATGCTCTTGTACATCAGCGGCTGCGTCAGCGACGGCGTATCCTGCTCGTTATGTCCCAGTTTACGGTAGCAGATGATATCGACGACCACGTCGTGGTTGAACTCCATGCGGTAGTCCAGCGCCAGGCGCGTTGCGAACACCACGGCTTCAGGATCATCCGCATTCACGTGAAAGACCGGCGCTTCGATCATTTTGACCACATCAGTACAGTACAGCGTTGAACGTGAGTCGCGCGGATCAGATGTGGTAAAGCCAATCTGGTTATTGATCACGATATGCAGCGTACCGCCGGTGCCGTAGCCGCGTGTCTGCGCCATGTTGAGCGTTTCCATGACCACGCCCTGGCCGGCAAAGGCCGCATCACCATGCACCAGCACGGGCAACACTTGCTGCCCCAACGGATCGGCGCGGCGTTCCTGGCGGGCCCGCACACTGCCTTCCACAACCGGGTTAACAATTTCCAGATGCGACGGGTTAAATGCCAGGGAAAGGTGAACCGGACCACCGCGGGTGGACAGGTCACTGGAAAAACCGTTGTGATATTTCACATCCCCATCGGTCAGGCCTTCGGCATGCTTGCCTTCAAACTCGGCAAACAGGTCGCCGGGCATTTTGCCCATGATGTTGACCAGCATGTTCAGGCGGCCACGGTGGGCCATGCCCACGATAATTTCCTGAACGCCCAGATCACCAGCGTGATTGACGACCTCGTCCATCGCGGCGATAAAGCTTTCACCGCCCTCAAGCGAAAAGCGCTTCTGTCCCACATATTTGGTGTGCAGAAAACGCTCCAGCCCCTCGGCTTCGGTCAGTTGTTGCAGAATACGTTTCTTGGTCTCGCCATCGAAGGAGCCGTTGGCATGGGTAGACTCCAGATGTTCCTGAACCCAGCGCTTGGCCTTGGGATCGGACATATGCATAAACTCAACGCCGACGGCACCGCAATAGGTATCACGCAGGGAGTTGAGAATTTCACGCAAGGTCATGGTGCCCTGTTTCGTGAAATAAGTGTTGGTGGCAGAGTATACCTGGTCCAGATCGGCTTCGGTCAGGCCGTAAAAGGCAGGGTCCAGCTCTGGAATTTCGGGACGCTCGCGGCGTTTTAACGGATCAAGCTCGGCCCAGCGCACCCCCAGGGTACGATAGGCAGCGATTAATGACTGGACATGAAGCTGTTTGCTGGCCACCTCCAGGGTGGGCGCGCCTCCCCTTGCTGCCTGGGCAAAGGCATTGGCCTTGGCGCGCTGGGCAAAGGAGGTGACAACAGAATAATGGCCCTGGTCCCGCGTACTTTGGGACCCGTCTGTGGCAGGCACGTGCTGAAGCTGATCGAAATAGTCGCGCCAGTGGTCAGCCACGGCAGCCGGATTGACCAGGTACTCTTCGTACAGTTCTTCAACGTAGGGAGCATTACTCCCAAATAAATAAGAGGTAGATTTTTTTTCAGTTTCCGTCGTCATAAATCGCTTCACCGTTGCGGGTGTTTCACCCTTTGAGATGCAGGTATACCTTCCGGGTTACGGCTAGACCGAGTTGCGGATAGCGGGCAGAAGGCACATAACATAGCCTTGATAGCCAATACATTCAAGTATAACCATCGGAAAGGGTTAATCCAAGGAACTTTTTCGATTATGAAAGAAATTACCGGTTTCAATCGATTGTGCTTGGTATATTTTGATATTTCGTTGCTAACGACCCACGCCTAAAGACCTACCTCATGAAGACGACAATCCGGTTTTGCCGCTATTGACCGGTAAATTTTAAGCGCAAACTGGCAGTCGACCTGTTTTTGGCTGAACAGGTCTGTTTCGTTGAACAGGCCGCACCATCGTGATTGATAGCGCCGTCTAACCAATCACTCACGAGCAGTGCCAGGCTGACGGGCGCACCGACAGAAACCGCCCCATACCCGGTCTGGGGTTAGCACCGCCTGCAGCCACAGGGGCCAAGTTGCCGCCGGAACGCGGGCAACGGCGTTATCATATCGAAACTGCGACTCAAGCATAGCAATGAGCATAACAATATTGTTGAACCTTAAGGACAAAAACCATGAGCCACGACCGTAACAAACTTGCCCTGGACTACCACGCATATCCGACACCGGGCAAAATTTCCGTTACTCCGACCAAACCGCTGGCCAACCAGGATGACCTGTCGCTGGCCTATTCCCCCGGCGTCGCAGCAGCGTGCATGGCCATTTTTGCCGATGGCGATATAGCCGCATCAAAATACACCTCGCGCGCCAATCTGGTCGGTGTCATCACCAACGGCACCGCAGTACTGGGACTGGGCAATATCGGCCCGCTGGCTTCCAAGCCCGTCATGGAAGGCAAAGGCTGCCTGTTCAAGAAGTTTGCCGGCGTTGACGTATTCGATATCGAACTGGCCGAAAATGACCCAGACAAGCTGGTGGATATTATCGCCGCGCTGGA
>JBOIGK010000802.1:0-5030 GCA_050742695.1 Advenella sp.
ATGCGGTACCCTTCTTGCGGTGCCCTGCGTTGTTTGTTAAGCAGGAAAGATCGAAACTATAGCAAGCCATTTGACCCTTGGCAAGCCTAATCCACAAAATACTTTTGCCGCACAACCGTTTTAAGATCCGTAATAACCCTAAGCGCATGATTTGATTCAGATTCACCTTTTTACGACAATTTTTATTCTTTTTAACCCCGCTCGCTTCACGTTCGTTTTTTGCAGCAAAAACGCAACATCGGGTTCACATCGGCACATGGAATGCAGGCGTTTTTATACGATTTTTTCTACGAATGAGGCAAATTTGTCCTCGTTCACCAGGCTATCCGACAATTTTGGTGACTGTCGATGTGTGATTTAGCCCAAAAACGACGATTTTTCGGCTAACGCCAAAAGTGAACGCAAGCGCTTGATGCCGATACGCCTGGAAAAGGACCTGTTTGGCTTTGATTTGGTTTATCAGCAAACCATACACTTGAGCCTATCGCCGGATATAGCCGCCTTATATGGGCATCCACTCACAGGACAACTTCACAGGCAGCCAATAGCCAACGGGCTACGACAATCCTGCGAGTGGGACTGGTCGTGGTTGTGTTCTTTATAATCAGCTTCTTTATAGACGTCTTATATAAACGCCCTTCCATAAAGATTCTTTATAAAGAGACGAAACGTAAAGATCCTATATATAGAGACACAACGGCTCCTATATAGAAGCTATAGAACAAGCCCCTGATCTAACAGTCCCTGATTAGTCGTCCCGAATGGCGAGCGTATAAACAAGGGATATATATTACAAGGGGAGCTTCACCAAACATTAGCCATAGCGCCTCTCCCCACCGCGCAATCCTCACCAAAGTAGGTTCCCACGAACGTTCCTCTGTATCGCTATATATAGGCATACCCCTTTCCAACTTTCTCTATATATAAGAGAAGCCAGCCAGATGTATTAAACAGGTCACACATAATGCACGTGCATGACTCGAGGCTGCGCTCTGCGCCCGGGCAGCGAACCGGCCCTGGACCTGCATCTTGCTCCCCAGCCCCGGCCGGCACCCATACCGGCTTGTCACAAAAACGCCTTGAGGCATCCATTCCCTGCCACGTACATTGTTCCCCCGCGGGCTATAATTCCCCCCATGAATATTCGATTTCTGGAAACTTTCGTTTTGCTGGCTGAAATGCGCAACTTCCGTATGACCGCGGAACGTTTGCATACCACGCAGGCGGCCATCTCCAGTCGTATTGCTTCTCTGGAACAGGAACTCGGCGTGCGCCTGTTCGACCGCAATGCCCGCGAAGTGTCTCTGACGCCCGACGGCAGCAAAGCCCTCGTTCATGCCGAACGCATGGTCAAGTTGTTGCGCGACATGAAGGAAGACATGCTGGATAAGCATACTTATGCCGGCGTCATTCGCATCGGCGTGATTGAATCCATTGTGCACAGCTGGTTTCCCGAGTTTCTGGCCCGTCTGCATGAAAGCTATCCTCGCCTGAGAATTGAAATCGCCAGCGACACCACGGTCCATTTGACCGAACAGCTCAATAAAGGAGGCCTGGATCTGGTGCTGCAAGGCAACGCCATCCATGTTTCGCAGGTCGATGCCATCGCCCTGGGTCAATTACCCATGCGCTGGGTAGCCAGCCCGAAACTGGAAATCGGTAATGATGTGCTCAGCCTGGCAGATCTGGCGGCCTTCCCCATCGTCAGCTTTGCACGTGAATCTGAACCCTACGCCGCCATTGAAAGAATGTTTGCTACGGCGGGAGACATATCCCTGCACCTTAATGGTATTTCCTCTGTGGCTACCATGATCAGACTGGTACGGGACGGTTTCGGTGTCGCTGCCCTGCCGCCGGCAATTATCCAACAGGAGTTGAATGCGCAAACATTACAACTGCTGCGGGCAGATACCGTCTTGCCGCCGCTTGAGTTGCAAGCCGCATTCCGTCACAACCAGGACAACCCGTTGGCCGAGACCATCGGCCTGATTGCTCAGGATGTCGCCATCGCATTTGCCACAAATCGGGGTCAGAGCATCGCCTGCGCGCCACTGCAAAACTGAAGACCGCCATCACATCCTCGCAGACTACGCCCAAGGCATCGCTCTTGATCTGCCGTGCCTGCGTTCTGGCCTAGTATTTACCCTAGGATCAGATTCTGCTCCTGAGCCAGATCATCTATTGCTGCCGCTTAAAACCCGGCTAAATATATTCATAACCACATGATATTTATATCTATTTTGCGAAACCCGCAGCTTCATGCAGGACAACAATAAGATTTTGCAATCACTAACCCGTATATTTTCTTGTTGGACAGTCAAAAACCCGCTACCTACACTGCCCACATATAAGACCTGACACAACATCACGTTGCGCCACGTTGGCCGCAACAAGCAGTCTTATTTCCGGCCACGCCCATGTAGAGGGCATCATCTCCGGCCACATTCCACCCACCGCTGACCGGCTCCTGGCGCCGGCCGGCCCCATTCAACACGCAACAGTAGTTGGAAAATACGATGAATAACTCAAGCACTGCGACCAGCCCTAGCCTGGGCACCGACGCGAACGAACTGAAGGCAACCTATATCAAAATTGCCTGGCGATTGATCCCTTTTCTGGTCTTTCTATTCATTCTGGCCTGGCTGGACCGCGTTAATGTAGGTTTTGCCAAACTGCACATGCTGCAGGACCTGCAATTTAGTGAAGCCGTATACGGGCTTGGGGCCGGGATCTTTTTTATCGGCTATTTTCTTTTCGAAGTTCCCAGCAATCTGCTGCTGGAAAAAATCGGCGCCCGCAAAACGCTGGCCCGCATCACCATATTGTGGGGTGCCGCTTCCATCGGCATGGCGTATGTCACCACCCCCACGCAGTTTTACATCATGCGCTTTCTGCTGGGCGTATTTGAAGCCGGTTTCTTCCCGGGCGTGGTGCTTTATCTCACCTATTGGTTTCCGGCGGAATACCGGGCGCGCGTCAACGGGCTGTTCATGACCTCGTTCGCGCTCGCCGGTGTAGTCGGCGGACCGTTGGCCGGCCTGATTCTGAACAGCATGCAGGGTGTGGGACACCTGGCCAACTGGCAGTGGTTGTTCATTATTGAAGGTATTCCCTCTGTCATTGCGGGGCTGTTCGTGCTGAAGTATCTGCCCGAAAAACCCGTGAACGCCAAATGGCTCACACCACAGGAGCAACAGGCGGTGACACGGGCCCTGGAACTAGAGAACAGCCAGACAGGCAATAAGCATCTGTCTTTCAAAGATGCTTATCGCAACTATGGCATCTGGCTTTGCGCTGCCGTTTATTTTTGCATTGTCAGCGGCAACGCCACGATTGCATTCTGGAGCCCGTCCATCATTAAAGATATCGGCATCAATAACGATCTGATGATCGGTGTGCTCTCGGCCATCCCGTTCATTGCCGGAACCATTGCGATGATATGGACTGGCGCCCACTCCGACAAAACCGGCGAACGTCGTCTGCATTGCGCCGTCGCGACCTTGATCGCGTGCGTGGGCCTGATCGCCACGGGCATGCTGCTGCACAATGCCCTGTTTGCATTGATTGCCCTGACCGTTGCCTCTATTGGTATTCTGGCCGCCTTTCCAGTGTTCTGGTCCATTCCGTCTGCCTTTCTGGCCGGCACCGCCGCAGCTGGCGGTATTGCGCTGATCA
The DNA here is from genome assembly GCA_050742695.1 of Advenella sp. GTDB lineage: Bacteria > Pseudomonadota > Gammaproteobacteria > Burkholderiales > Burkholderiaceae_B > Advenella. Next base: position 3,676 of record JBOIGK010000802.1, read on the forward strand.
ACTCCATTGGTAATCTGGCCGGGTTCGTTGCGCCATACATGATTGGTTCATTGAAAACCAGCACGGGCTCGCTGTCTTCCGGACTGTATTTTGTTGCAGCGCTGGAAATACTGGCCTCGATCCTGGTTGTCCTGTTCATCAAAAAGCGCTGATCCAGCGCCCCCATCATTTCACAAGCATGTGTGACCCATCACGCATGCTTGTTCCACCATCTGTTTATCAAGAGTATTGCCATGAAACTTGAATTCTCACTTGCCCAAGCCCCGTCGACAACCGTTGTCGCAAATATTGACTCCCTGATCGTTGCAGGCTGGGCCGGACGCGACATCAAAGCCATCGAACACCATATAGAAGAGCTGGCCGCCCTTGGCGTGCCCCGTCCCAGCGCGGTTCCGCTGTACTACAGAGTAGCCAACAACCAATTGACCCAGGCAGGCAATATTCAGGCGCTGGGCACTGAATCATCAGGCGAAGTTGAAGTCTTCGTGTTCACCGTGGATGGCACCATGTATGTCAGCCTGGCCTCAGACCATACCGATCGTAAACTGGAAGCCTATGGCGTGGCAGAATCCAAGCAGGCTTGCGTCAAACCGGTAGCGACAGGGGCCTGGCGCTTTGACGAGGTGGTTGAACACTGGGACCAATTGGTCATCCGCTCCTGGATCGGGGAAGCGGGCAACAAAGTACTGTATCAGGAAGGTACCCTGGACAGCCTGCGTCTGCCACAGGAACTGATCAAGGGCTATACCGGTAACCAGAACGTGCTACCGGAAGGGCATGGCATGATTTGCGGCACGGTCGGCGCTATTGGCGGCATCCGTCCATCCAATACATTTGTGATGGAGCTGCACGATCCGGTCAAAAACCGCAGTCTGCAGCACACATACCATGTAGAAACGCTACCGGTGGTGGCCTGATAATCCTCACCAGCAATTTTCTATCCACTAATTTCATTTGTCATTAATGGTTGTCCAATGAACTCTTCTGCATTTCCCCGCCTGACCTGCCTGTCGCAGGCGCTCGATGACGGCTCAATCTCTTCGGTCCAACTGACACAACAGGCCCTGGCGCGGGCAACCAGCGGCGAAGGCCCCAAGGTCTATACCCAGATTTTCGACGAGCAAGCGCTGGCCGCAGCACAGGCGGCCGATACCCTGCGCCAGGCGGGCGTGCGGCGCTCTGCGCTCGACGGTTTGCCCATATCGGTCAAGGATCTGTTTGATATCAAAGGCAAGCCTACACGGGCCGGCTCCGTCGTATTGAATGATGCTCCCGCCGCCTCGGATAATGCCAAGGTGGTACAGCGGTTGATCAACGCCGGCGCCATCATTATCGGCACGACCAATATGACCGAG
>JBOIGK010000803.1:0-4925 GCA_050742695.1 Advenella sp.
GCCGCAGTTGGCAGGGCTGCGCTAGCCGGTATTGCTCTTGGTTTGTCTGGTAATCAAATCAAGATTGAAGATTATTTAGTATATAAAAAAGCATCTAAATGTTATAAAATTTAATTGCAATGTTTAGATCATCAAAGGTTACTCAGAGAAAAAGTATCAATGGCTGGCAGGGTTTTCTGTGCCTGGCCTTGCTTGCTTTCCTTTGCAGATCGGCAATCCCAACAGGATACATGCCAACATTGTCCGCCGGCAAAGGGGTGGCTGTCGCGCTCACGCTGTGTACGGCACACGGCGGGACGCAGACGCTGTTGCTGGATTTGCAGAGTAAAAACAATGAGCCTGCAGAAAACGCCCCTGCCAATCAGGAATGCCCCTTCGGGCTTGTCATGTCGCATGGCGTTCTGCCTGTTCAAGCTCTGCTTATATTGACAACCACTGTCTGGCAGCAGCGTCCGGTTCTTGTCGCTGAGCGCAATCGTTCCCTGCCGCCACTGCCTGCGCTCGGACCACCTCTGGGTTCCAGGGCCCCGCCCGTACACCTCGGTTGATACACACGAGCGATCGTATTATTAACGACCGCCTCACTGTGATTTCTATCTTCCGAGGTTTTTAATGTCTGCAGATTCTGTTTGGATACGGGCTATCGTCGCGTCGATAGCCGGGCGTTGCTCGTTCGTTTTCGGCCAACTCGACGCCCAGACCTTCTACCTGTAAGGCGTTGCTGGCCCACTTGCCATTGCAGCAACGGGCGGCACTCGGGAAGTAGCAATCACCCTGCTGATACCGCTATTTTCAACTTAGGAATTACCTTGCTATGAAACACTCATGCTTTCATGTTTCTGCAACCATCTGCTCTGCCTGCATGCTTCTGCCTGGACAGTCACAGGCCAATACCCAAGAAACCGTCGTTCCCATGCTGGAGCCGGTCGTGATCACGTCGGTCGCGCCGTCTTCGCCTTTAATGATATCAACCAATCCTAAACTACCACGCCAGCCCTTGCCGGCCAGTGACGGCACCGATTACTTAAAAACCATACCGGGCTTTGCTGCTATCAGAAATGGCGGAACCAATGGTGATCCCATATTGCGGGGAATGTTTGGTTCTCGGCTGAATGTGCTCACCAATGGCTCATCCATGCCCGGTGCATGTCCGGGACGCATGGATGCACCCAGCTCCTATATTTCACCAAAGAATTTTGATGCATTAACCGTGATTAAAGGGCCACAAACCGTATTGTGGGGGCCGGGGGCTTCGGCCGGCACTGTGAAATTTGATCGCGACACGCCGCGGTTTACAAAGTCAGAAGTGCGCTTTGATGGCAGTCTGACCGCAGGGTCATTTGGCAGAAACGATCAGGCTGCCGATCTGACCGTTGGCAACGAAACCTTTTACGTTCGTGCAACGGCCAATCGCTCCCATTCGGATGACTATAAGGATGGTGATCACAACACCATTGCGTCACGTTGGGATAAATGGAATGCAGATCTGACCCTGGGTTTTACGCCAGATCAAGACACGCTACTTGAGCTGACGGCCGGGGTAGGGGACGGCAAGGCCCGATATGCCGGCAGGGGCATGGATGGGTCTCAATTTAAGCGCGAAAGTCTTGGGCTGAAATTTGAAAAGAGCAACATTGGCCCTTTTCTGAACAAAATTGAGGCTCAGCTGTATTACAACTATGCTGATCATGTGATGGATAATTATACGTTGCGCACGCCCGATCCCAGGAGCTCAATGCGTATGCCGATGGCAAGTAATGTTGATCGTGCAACATGGAGCGGGCGTGTTGCTGCTACGTTTGCCATTGCACAGAATACAGACCTGGTCACCGGGATTGACTGGCAACACAGCCGTCATCGTGCACGCAGTGGGACAGCGATGCATTCCTATAGAGACAAGGCATGGGAAAAAGATGCCGAATTCGGCAATCTGGGTCTGTTCGGCGAAGCCACCTGGCGTGCGACACAGCGGGATCGCCTGATAGCGGGTTTGCGTATTGACCGGGCATCGGTCAAGGACTTTCGGCAAACCACCGGCATGATGAAAATGGTCAACCCCACTGCCGGCCAGCGTCGACGGGAAAGTCTGCCCAGTGGCTTTTTAAGGTATGAGAAAGACCTGCAATCGGTCCCGGCAAGTGTGTACGTTGGCATCGGGCACGTCACCCGTTTTCCTGATTACTGGGAGCTATTTTCTCCCAGGAAAGGCCCGGCCGGATCGGTCAACGCATTCCAGGGTGTGCAGCCAGAGAAAACGACGCAGCTCGATATCGGCGCACAATATAAAAACGACCACCTCCAGGCCTGGGTGTCCGCGTACGCTGGCTATGTACAGGACTTTATTCTTTTCGATTACCAGACTGGCGGTATGATGGGATCAACCACAATGGCGCGCAATGTAAATGCCTCCATCATGGGGGCCGAAAGCGGATTTACCTATCAGCTTAACCCAAGCTGGCAAATAGGGTCGACGCTGGCTTATGCCTGGGGGCGAAACCGGACAGATGGTGGTCCCTTGCCGCAGATCCCGCCGCTGGAAGCCAAGCTGACGCTTTCCTACGAAAACGGACCGTGGTCAGCTGGTGCGCTTTGGCGTCTGGTCGCCAGCCAACACCGCATTGCAATGAACAAGGGTAATGTGGTGGGCAAGGATTTCGGACAGAGTTCAGGATTTGGCGTCCTCTCTCTGAATACGAGCTACGCATTCAGTAAGCATGCAAAATTGACGGTTGGCATTGATAACGTATTGAATAAACAATACAGCGAACATCTGAATCTGGCTGGAAACGCGGGTTTTGGTTTCCCATCACACACACGGGTGAGCGAACCTGGGCGATCGGCCTGGGCGCAACTGAATCTTCAATTCTGATTGATAATTGGCGATAAGAGAAGCTTAAACCTCCGGGGGCGCCTGATGCGGCGTCTCCGGAAGATGTATTGGCAGCGGATGATATGACATTTGTCCGGGATGAGATGGCTAGCCTGTCACGGGCGGAAAGAGTCAAGGCGAAAAAGACTGGCTCTACTGTTGTTGCTGAACGACGTTTGCGTCAAGATGCGACAGCTAGCGGTCGGTGCTTGAATTGACGAGGCCGGAGCCGAACCGGCCGTTCATTTCAAATTGAACTGTCTCAAAACGCCTGTGGAAAAATGATGATAAGCTTGTACCGCTAAATAGCAGTCGTTGTTTTTCCTTTATACCAATAATGAATATATGATGCATGGAGACAATTTATGAAATTTCGACTTAAACCTGTATTTGCGCTTTTTACCTTGCTAGGAACGATGGGGGGTGGGCTATCGGCTGCCAACGCGAATACGTTAGCGCAAGTCATGGAGCAAAAAGTGTTGCGCGTGGCGATTGATCTGAATGCGCCACCTTATGGCATGACAGATGACAAGATGACAGCAATTGGTTCAGATGTAGAGACTGCGAATTTGATTGCTGACAGTTTGGGCGTCAAGCTTCAGGTGGTGCCCACAACACAGGCCAATCGCATCCCATTTTTGTTAACCAATAAGGCAGATGTGGTCATTTCCAGTTTGTCGATCACGCCAGAGCGCGCTAAGGTTGTCGATTTTTCTATTCCTTATGCAGATAACAAAGCGGTGATCGCCGTACCCAAGGACTCGCCCATTAAAGAGATGAAAGATTTGGTTGGCAAAACGGTTGTGACTGCCAGAGGGACGACAAATGATCAGCAGGTAACCAAGCAGGCGCCAGCCGGCACCAATATTGTTCGTTTTGAAAATGATGCAACGGCCATTACCGCCATTACCAGCGGACAAAGCAGTATTTTTGCCACAGCACCCTCAATCATTGGTGCATTGAATAAAAAATATCCAGCCAAAGCACTGGATATCCGAATCGTTATGTCCAGCGCCAAATTAGCCATTGGGGTTGCAAAAAACAACCCGGAAATCAAGGAAAAAATGAATGAACTGGTGCGCGCCAATCTGAAGAATGGCAAGCTAAATGCGATTTATAAAAAATATCACCAAACCGATTTGCCTGCAGATGTTGTCGCGCTGGGCAATTGAGTTGACCGGCAGTAGATCACTCAAAGGTTAATGTAGCGTTTGTGGGCGTGTGAAAATCAACATGCCCACGAACGCTGTTTATGGTTTCTACTGATGAGCGCCTGATTGATCAAGATTGCTCCCCCCGCAATCTGCAACCCCTTACCCTTTATTTCGATGCCTTTTTGGCTTTCTTGCCTTTCTTGACCTCGCTGCCAGGCGGATTCGTCAGAATTGCACTCGCAATAAGATCAAAAAGATAATCTCCCCGTGGCGCGAATGCGGCTTGGTCGCCGACCCAGCCGAGCGCGGACATGAGGGCGAACAGGTCAATCCCTTGCATATCAGCGCGCGCTGTCCCTTCGGCCTGGGCACGCTGCAATAGTCGTGCACCCGCTTCGTGCACTGCTGCGCAGGAAGCGAAAAGCGCGGATTCCGGATCCTCGTGGGCGCTTGCCATCAAGGCCACCACACCGCTATAGCTCAGAACAAATGCCACGCCTTCACGAAACCACGACACCAGCGCTTCATCTGGGGGCGCTGACGTTTCAAGTTCAATTGCCTTTTGCGTTAGTGCGTCCAGGTTTTCACGCAACAACGCATCGAACAGGGCTTCACGCGTGGGGAAATGGCGCAACAGGGTGGCCAACCCCACGCCGGCCCGGCGCGCGATATCCCGCATGGACGCATCGGCACCATGTTCGCTAACCACGCCACGCGCGACTGAAAGAACGTGGTCGTAATTTTTTTTTGCGTCTGCTCGCATAAATTTCCTTGACAAGTGGATCACTGATCCGTATTCTAAACAAACGGATCAGTGATCCATATATTTCAATCATGATTAATTTACGATTTATTCACGATGTGGATCACTGATCCATAAGATACAGCACATTCGTGCAAAT
>JBOIGK010000804.1:0-3692 GCA_050742695.1 Advenella sp.
TGATCGTGGCCGACTTCATTAACTGGGGCAAGCAGAACGGCGTGCCGGTGGGGCCGGGGCGCGGCTCCGGCGCCGGTTCGCTGGTGGCCTATGCCTTGGGCATTACCGATCTTGACCCCTTGCGCTATGACTTGCTGTTCGAACGGTTCCTGAACCCTGAGCGGGTGTCCATGCCCGACTTCGATATTGACTTCTGCCAGGATAATCGCGAGAAGGTGATTGAGTACGTCAAGGAAAAATACGGGCGCGACGCGGTCAGTCAGATTGCCACTTTCGGTACGCTGGGGGCCAAGGCGGTTGTGCGCGACGTGGGCAGGGTGCTGGAGCTGCCTTATTCCCTGTGCGATGGCTTGTCCAAACTGATTCCGTTCAATCCGGCCAATCCCTGGAGTCTGGCCAAGACGCTGGAAGAAGAACCTGAGTTTCGTCGTCGTTACGACAATGATGAAGAGGTCAAGGCGATTGTTGATCTGGCGCGACCGCTGGAAGGCCTGACCCGCAACGTCGGCATGCACGCTGGCGGCGTGCTGATTGCGCCCGGCAAACTGACCGATTTTTGTCCGCTGTATTGCCAGCCTGGCAGCGATACCAGTGTGGTTTCCCAGTATGACAAGGATGACGTTGAGGCCGCTGGCCTGGTCAAGTTCGACTTTCTGGGATTGCGCAACCTGACTATTCTGGATTGGGCGGTGCGCTATGTCCGGCGCTTTAATCCGGCCATGGGCGACTTTGATATCATGTCGCTGCCGCTGGATGATCCCGGGGCCTATCGCATTTTGTGCGAGGGCAACACCACCGCGGTATTCCAGCTCGAGGGCCGGGGCATGAAAGAGCTGCTCAAAAAGCTGCTGCCCAATACATTTGAAGACATTATTGCCGTGCTGGCGCTGTATCGTCCCGGTCCGCTGGAGTCGGGCATGGTCGATGACTTCGTCAACCGCAAGCACGGGCGCGCTGATGTCGATTATTTCCATCCCTCGCTGGAATCTACGCTGCGCAGCACTTACGGCGTTATTGTCTATCAGGAACAGGTAATGCTGATTTCCCAGATTGTAGGCGGCTACAGTCTGGGGGGCGCCGATCTGCTGCGCCGCGCCATGGGTAAGAAAAAGGCCGAAGAAATGGCCAAGCACCGGGAGCTGTTTGAAAAAGGCGCCGTGGAAAAAGGCTATGACGGTGACCTGGCTGTGCGCCTGTTTGACCTGATGGAAAAATTTGCCGGTTATGGCTTTAACAAAAGTCACTCGGCGGCCTATGCGCTCATTTCCTATCAGACGGCCTGGCTCAAGGCGCATCATCCAGCCGAATTCATTGCCGCGACCATGTCTTCGGATATGGACGACACCGACAAAGTACAGATTTTCTGGCGCGATGCGCTGGACAATGGTGTTGCCGTCCTGCCGCCTGATGTCAACGAATCGGTCTATCGTTTCGAGCCGGTCGAAGATGACGCCATGCGGGCGGGCAAGCCGCCGCGCACCATTCGCTTTGGATTGGGAGCTGTCAAGGGAACCGGGCAGGGCGCGGTAGAAGAGATTCTTCGAGCACGCGAGGCTGGCGGGCCGTTTCTGGACCTTTACGATTTCTGCAAGCGCGTCAATCGCCACACCGTCAATCGCCGTACCATGGAAGCGTTGATTCGCGCCGGGGCGTTCGACGAACTCGAACGCAACCGTGCTGCGCTGCTGGCCGCGTTAACGCACGCCATTGATGCGGCAGACCAGGCAGACCGCAGCGCCGATCAGGTCTCCCTGTTCGGTGACGATTCGGGTGCCATCGTGCAGGATCAGGTCGCCCGTGTGCAACCCTGGAATCTGCACACCGAACTCATTGAAGAAAAGAATGCGCTCGGATTCTATTTCAGTCATCATCTATTTGATGTCTGGCGCGACGAGGTACGCCGGTTTGCGCCCACCAAACTGTCTGGCATCAACGAGTCACGCGATGCGCAATGGGTGGCGGGTGTGCTGATCGGTCAGCGATTCTTTGCCAGTAACCGCAAAACGCCGGGCCAACCTGAAGCCGATGACCGATTGTATTTCCTGCTGCTTGACGATGGCTCGGCGCAGGTGGAAATCATGTGCCCGGGCAGCGTGTATGAGCTGAATCGCCACATCCTGAAAAACGACAGTCTGGTTATCGCGCGGATCAAGGCCAAGGTCAATCGCTTCAATGGTGGGCTGCGCATCAGTGCAGACAGCTTGTACGATTTGCAAAAGGCGCGCGAGGAGCGGGCCCGCTGCCTGCAGATCGAAATTGCAGATGGCATGTCGGTCAGCATGCTCAAGTCTTTGCTCAATCCGTACCGGGCCGAGCCCGAGAACGGTATTCCTGGCGTGCGGGTGCAGCTCAGTTATGTCTCTGCCCGTCAGGGCTATAAATGCGACATTGAACTGGGCGAGGAATGGCGCGTGCGCATGGCCGATAGCCTGTTCGAACGACTGCGCGAACATCAGCAGTCCGGCTCCGTAGAGGTAAGCTATTCGTGACTACATCTGCCAAACCATCGATCGTCCAGGACGTGCCGCAAGTGGCAGGGTCCCCGGCAACAGCCGTTGAGAAAACGGCCCGACCGCTACGCATCGTGCACTCCGAAGCGGCGGTGTCTTTTGGCGGACAGGAGCACCGTATCTTCAAGGAAATGCGCGCGATGCGCAAGCGCGGGCACCATATGGAGCTGATCTGCCGGCCCGAAGCCCAGCTAGTGGCGCGTATGCGCGATGAAGGATTTGTCGTGCATACGGTTCCCATGGGTGGGATTGTCAATTTTGTCAAAGGGGTAGCTGCGATACGCCGAATCCTGAGTGAAGGGCGATTCGATGTGCTCAATACGCACAGTCGCAAGGATACGCTGATTGCAGCGCTGGCCGGACGTCTTGCTGGCACCCCGCTTATTGTCCGTACCAGGCATTTGGCCATTCCCATTGGCTCGCTGCTATCCTATACCTGGCTGCCGCATAAGGTCGCTACGGTCAGCAACCATGTGCGACAAATGGTGCTGGACAAGGGCGTGGCGCCAGAAAAAGTGGCCACGATTTATTCCCCGGTCGAGCCGCCTGCGCCCGTGGCGCAATCGACGCTGCGCGAGGAACTTGGACTGAACAGTTCGGCGATCGTGGTAATTTGTGTCGCGGTGATGCGTGAAAAAAAAGGCCACATCTTTCTTATCGACAGTATGAAGGCCCTGTTCGAACGCTATCCGGATCTGCACCTGGTGCTGGTTGGCGCCGGCTCGCCTACGTTTGAAAAAGTCGGCAAGCATATCGCCGACAGTGGCTTGCAGCAGCGCGTGCATCTTATGGGTTATCGAAAGGACGTACCCAATCTGCTTGCAGGTAGCGACATATTTGCCCTGGCTACCGAACAGGAGGCCTCGGGCACGGTTTACGTGGAAGCTCAAATGAGCGGTCTGCCGGTCGTGGGCACCGATGTCGGTGGCGTCTCCGAGATGCTCAGGAACGGCGAAACCGGTATCCTTGTCCCGTTGCATGACACCGCTGCGCTTACCCAGGCGCTCGATACACTGATTCGAAATCCGGCATTACGCACGCAGATGAGCCGCGCAGCGCATAAATGGCTTTATGATGAAGCTGTGTTTTCTCCGGAAATGCTGGCCATCAATACCGAAGCCGTTTACTGCAAATGGCTGGATGAAAAATCATGACAGACAATGCAAAAAATGTTCCGGTGCT
>JBOIGK010000805.1:0-10708 GCA_050742695.1 Advenella sp.
GAGCGGTTTCCGGAAGCGGAAATAGACTTTCTCGTTACAAACAAGACAGCGGCGCTGTTTGCGAATCTGCCGGTCGATCATGTCATTGCACTGACCAGGTCTGCGATCCTGCAGCCTTGGCGTGCCCTGGCCATTTTGCGCTACCTGCGGACGAGACGCTACGATCTGGCGGTGCAACTGGCGCCCAGCTCTTTGAGTGGCGTGCTGGTCTCGACGCTACTGGGCGCCCGCTACGTGATGGGAAAGCCAAAGAGCGATGCCGCTTGGTATGACATCAAGGTCAAGGATCCCATTATCCAAGCTTACGACGCAGGCACTGCATTCTCGCGCGCGTTGGGAGCGGTTGGCCCGGTCAGTACCCAGCTCATCGTATCGGACCAGGAACAGGCAGTGGCGCTCAGCCAATTGCAGGCCCTGGGCTTGGTGGTAAACGGTGATAGCCAGGTAGCGTCGTTCGTTGCTGTTTTTGTGGGCGGTCATGCAGACAAGGTCTGCCCCCTGTCATTCTGGCTGGCGTTGATAAGAGAACTGGATCATACAGGCAAGCGGTTCGTAGTTTTTGTTGGCCCCGAAGAAAAGGCGATGATCCCCCACTTGCAGCAGACGCTCCAGGCATTGCCGCTAGGCACGCTTTGCCCACCCAAGTCACTTAGAATATTTGCCGCCATGCTGGCCCAGGCGCGCGTCATGGTGACGCCCGATTCCGGACCGATGCATATGGCTGCAGCGCTAGGCATACCGGTGGTGGTGATGGTGCAGGCCCAGAAATCAATGGGGTTTGTTCCCCCCGGAAGCGGCTCGCAGGTTGTTTGGGGTCTCAATGTGTCCGAGGCGCTCGTTGCAGTGGACCGATACTATTATGGAAATAACAGTTGTGCATTCCCCGATATAGACCAGTATGCGCAGGCAGCCTGAACCAATGGGGTGCGAGCAACCTATCTGGTGCAATACCCCGCCCATTCTCATGACGGGCAGGGCGACGCAACGATACCTATCGAAGGTGGCGTCAAAGCCGAACTTCAATCAGGCTTGGCGCGCTCACTTATTGTTTTCGTTCATTTTGCCCACAATGTCCTTTTCCTCGGCGAACGTTTTTACAGCAAACTCGGCGTACTGCTTGTGATTCATATAATAGGTCTGAATCCCGTAGGCGCCGATGGCGTTCAAAAATACCGGATCCTGAACTGCTGCCTGGACCGCGGCATCCAGTTTTTCCACGATCTCGGAAGGCAAGCCTTTTGGTCCTGCCAGCCCCAGAGGGGAGGGGATGACGACAGGATAACCGGCTTCAGTGAAGGTGGGTACGCCCTCGAATGCTTTGAGCCGCTCCTTGGAAGCGACCCCCAGGACACGCACGGTTCCCGCTTCCATATAGGGCAGGATGCTATTGGTGGTGATGGCCGCTTTGATATGGCCGCCCAGCAGTGCCGTGATCGCCTCGGCATCGCCCTTGTATGGAACGTGCGTTAATTTGGCGCCGGTGGCATTGCCCAGCTCTACCATGACCATCTGGTTGCCGGTAAAGCGCCCGGGTGTGCCAACACTGATCTCGTCGGGATGCTGCTTGGCATAGTCGACAAATTCCTTGACGGTTTTCAAGGGTGATTTGGCGTCCACCACTAGAGCAAAGTCATAGGTTGAAAACGATGCAATATAGGTCAGGTCTTTGATTGGATCATAGCGGGTCTTTTGCAGATAGGGTTGCCTGAAAATACCATGGGGCGCCAGTGTCAATTTGTAGCCATCGGGTCGGGTCCGCACCATTTCCTGTGCGCCCATGGAGCCTGCGGCACCCGGCTTGTTTTCGATGACGATTGTTTGTTTCAGGTATCGCCCCATGCTTTCGCCCAGTGCGCGTCCGATCAGATCCGTTGAGCCGCCTGCCGCATAAGGGACCACAATGCTAATGGGTTTGTCTGGATAATTGGTGGCCGCATGAGCAAGACATGGCGCGATAGCCAGGAGCGTGACGCTCATAAATTTTATGGAGTTGAATAATTTCTTCATTCGTTGCCTTTGGTTATTAACGCAGGCAATGGCTGCCTGCTGAAGCAGTAAAACGGCAATTATAAAGGTAATAATTTCAAACACATAACGGGCTTTAACGCGTTCTGCGTACCGGAATTTTTTAGTTGTTCATGGGGTAGGGAGACATACTGCTGACGTTTTCGTTGACGTCCAGTTCCCGACCAATATAGGGAAATGCACGTTGCGCGCATTGCGGCCGCTCGCACACCCGGCACCCCATGCCGATGGGTGTCGGAATATCCGGGTTGCTGAAATCCAGTCCTTTTGCATAAACAAGTCGGTGTGCATGCTTCACATCGCACCCCAGCGCGACGGCGAAATCTTTTGTCGGTTGTCCGAATCCGCCGACCTGACGACATACCGTACGCGCGATCCATAGGTAAACGCGCCCATCCGGCATGCGGGCCAGTTGCCTGAGAATCCGGCCGGGACTCGAGAAGGCTTCGTATACGTTCCACAAAGGACAGGCCCCGCCGACACGGGAGAAATGAAAGTGGGCCGCAGACTGGCGTTTTGAAATGTTGCCCGCGCGGTCTACCCGGATGAAGAAAAACGGCACGCCTGTTGCTTCGGGCCGTTGCATGGTGCTCAAGCGGTGGCAGATTGTCTCGAAGCTGACGCCAAAGCGTTGCCCCAATAGATCAATGTCGTATTGCAGTTGCTCGGCGGACTCCAGGAACTGCCGGTAGGGCAGGATGAGCGCTGCCGCAAAATAGTTGGCCAGACCCAGACGTACTAATTTGCGCACAGCCTGGCTGGAAAATCGTGGCGCGTCCACCATGCGCTCCAGCATGTTGTTCAGTTCCAGAAATGCCAATTGTGTTCCCATTTGAAAGGCCCGCTGTCCGTGGGTTATGTGTGGGGGCAGGCTAAGGCGTCGAAGCGCTGGATTGTAAGCACGCTGCAAACCCTTTTCTGCGGGCAGCGTGTCTACAATGACGCCATGCTGCTCGTGCAAACGCTGCGCCAGCCGCTGCGCCAGGCCTGACGGGGAGTCGTTGGCAAGCCCCCAGGAGGTATGGCATTGCTCCGCGTGAGCATCCAGTTCCGAGAAATGGTTATGATGGGTAAAGAAAAAATCCCGCGCTTCCTCGTAGGGTTGTGTCTGTATCATCAGCGCGTCTGCAGGATCTTCGGGATCCTGATACGTCATCTTTTCCGCCATGGCTTCCAGCCGGTCCACCGCTTCGCGGTGACGGCGATGCAGATCGATCAAAACCCGGCCCACGGCGGGCATGTTTGTTGCGATCTCCTGCATTTCAGCATGCGATATTCGCGCCACTTCGTGTCCGCCAAGCGCAGATGCCGGCAGGGTAGCGGCAACCTCATGCAGCGCAGCCACCATGCGCGTCTGCTCGTCGTCTGAAAAAGTGTTTACGTCCATATTGAACACTTCGCTCAAACGTAACAGGACCGACATCGTCAGCGGTCGCTGGTTCTGTTCGATCTGATTCAGGTAGCTGGCTGACAGCCCCAGCATGCGAGCCAACCCTATCTGGGTTAGTTTTCGCTCTTCGCGCAAGCGGCGCAGCCGTACACCCATGAATATCTTTCGCATTTTGACCCATTCCAGAGAAGCCGGATTCTTATGATATTCGCAAAATTCGCAAATACACAACCAGGAGTTTACCAAGATTCGCCTTCTTATTGATGCAATTGCCGGTGGTTTTGCGTAAACTGCAAATCTTGATTGTTACGCGATATTTGTATTGCATAGAACAGGTGGACTACATGACACAAGCATCCGAAGTAAAGAGCTTTAAACCAAAGAAATCAGTCGCGCTGTCCGGCGTGGTGGCCGGCAATACCGCGCTATGTACCGTGGGCCGCAGCGGTAACGATCTGCACTACCGCGGTTACGATATTCTGGATATTGCGCAAACCTGTGAATTCGAGGAAGTGGCCCATCTGCTCATACACGGAAAACTGCCCAACAAGGCAGAACTGGCATCCTATAAACTGAAGCTGCGCCGCTTGCGTGGCCTGCCGGCACAATTGCAACATGCGCTTGAAGCCTTGCCGGCTTCCAGTCATCCAATGGATGTCATGCGCACGGCGGTATCGGTATTGGGGTGCGTACTGCCTGAAAAAGACGACCACAACCTGCCGGATGCACGCGACATTGCAGACCGCCTGATGGCCAGTCTGGGATCTGCCCTGCTGTATTGGTATCACTACAGTCATAATGGCAAGTGCATAGACGTTGAGACCAGCGATGACAGTATTGGCGGGCATTTCCTGCACTTGCTGCATGGCGAAAAACCCTCCGATGAGTGGGTGCATGCCATGCACACCTCGCTGAACTTATACGCTGAACATGAATTTAATGCGTCCACTTTCACTTGTCGGGTGATTGCCGGTACGGGTTCGGATATATATTCGGCGATTACCGGCGGGATTGGCGCGCTGCGCGGTCCCAAGCACGGGGGTGCGAATGAAGTCGCTTTTGAAGTACAAAAACGCTATGAAACACCGGATGAAGCCGAGGCTGACATCCGTCGCCGAGTAGAAAACAAAGAGGTGGTCATCGGTTTTGGACACCCCGTGTATACTGTTTCCGATCCTCGCAACAAGGTGATCAAGGAAGTCGCACGCAAGCTGTCGGCAACCCAGCAGAACATGAAGATGTTCGATATTGCCGAGCGCCTGGAAAGTGTCATGTGGGACAGCAAGAAAATGTTCCCCAACCTGGACTGGTTCTCGGCCGTGTCGTATCACATGATGGGTGTGCCTACCGCCATGTTCACGCCGCTGTTTGTTATTGCGCGAACTGCAGGCTGGGCGGCTCACATTATTGAACAACGTATCGACAACAAGATTATTCGTCCCACGGCCAATTATAATGGTCCGGAAGATCAGACATTTATCCCGCTGGACAAACGCTAATTCCTATGAATACTGAAAACCGCAAGCCACTGCCCGGCACCGGCCTGGATTACTTCGACACGCGTTCTGCGGTCGATGCGATCAAGCCCAACGCCTACGATACCTTACCGTATACATCCCGTGTATTTGCTGAAAACCTGGTGCGCCGTTGCGATCCTGCGACGCTGACAGACTCGCTCAGGCAACTGATTGAACGAAAGCGCGACCTGGATTTTCCGTGGTTTCCCGCACGCGTGGTGTGTCACGATATCCTTGGCCAGACCGCGCTGGTGGACCTGGCCGGGTTGCGCGAGGCTATTGCCAAACAAGGGGGAGACCCGGCCCAGATCAACCCGGTGGTCCCCACGCAGTTGATCGTAGACCATTCATTGGCCGTCGAATACGCCGGCTTTGAGAAGGACGCATTTGCCAAGAATCGGACCGTCGAAGATCGCCGTAATGACGACCGCTTTCATTTTATCAATTGGACCAAGAAGGCATTCAAGAATGTCGATGTCATTCCGCCGGGCAACGGCATCATGCATCAGATCAATCTGGAGCGCATGTCGCCGGTCATTCACAGTCGTGATGGAATTGCTTTCCCTGACACCCTGGTCGGTACTGACAGCCATACGCCGCACGTAGATGCGCTGGGCGTTATCGCCATTGGCGTAGGCGGCCTGGAGGCCGAAAGCGTGATGCTGGGGCGCGCGTCCTGGATGCGTTTGCCAGATATAATTGGTGTCGAACTGACCGGGCAATTGCAGCCTGGTATTACCGCCACTGACCTGGTCCTGGCGTTGACCGAGTTTCTGCGCAGCCAGAAAGTGGTATCGTCGTACCTGGAGTCTTATGGCGAAGGTGCGGCCCGCCTGACGCTGGGTGATCGCGCCACGATTTCGAATATGACGCCAGAGTATGGCGCCACCGCAGCGTTGTTTTACATTGACCAGCAAACGATTGATTACCTGAGGCTGACAGGTCGGGACGATGCGCAGGTCAAGCTGGTGGAAACTTACGCCAAACAGGCCGGTCTATGGGCCGACAGTTTGAAAACAGCCCAGTACGAGCGCGTACTGACATTCGATTTGTCATCTGTAGTGCGCAATATCGCCGGCCCATCCAATCCACACCGTCGCGTGTCTACTTCTGAGCTGGCCAGCGCTGGTATTTCAGGTGTGGTTGAAAATGAGCCCGGCCTCATGCCCGATGGGGCGGTCATTATTGCGGCAATCACCAGTTGCACCAACACCAGCAACCCACGGAACGTGATCGCGGCGGGGCTGTTGGCGCGTAACGCCAACGCGCGAGGCCTGATGCGCAAATCCTGGGTCAAATCATCGTTGGCACCGGGTTCCAAGGCGGTCCAGCTCTATCTGGAAGAAGCCAATCTGCTGACCGAACTGGAGAAGCTGGGCTTTGGCATTGTGGGCTTTGCCTGTACTACCTGTAATGGCATGAGTGGCGCCCTGGATCCGGTAATACAGCAGGAGATTATCGATCGCGATCTGTACGCTACTGCCGTTCTATCGGGCAACCGCAATTTCGACGGCCGTATCCATCCATACGCCAAGCAGGCTTTCCTGGCATCGCCCCCTCTGGTGGTAGCTTATGCCATCGCCGGTACCATCCGCTTTGACATAGAGAAAGACGTGTTAGGCACCGACCAGAACGGTCAGCCCGTTACGCTTAAAGATATCTGGCCAAGTGACGAGGAAATTGACGCCATTGTCGCCAGCAGTGTTAAACCCGAACAATTTCGCAGCGTGTACGAACCGATGTTTGCGCTTAGCGTGCGTGATGGTGAAGCGGTTAATCCTTTGTATGACTGGCGCGCGCAAAGTACCTACATTCGCTGCCCGCCATACTGGGAAGGTGCGCTGGCAGGTGAGCGTACGCTCAAGGGCATGCGTGCGCTGGCGGTGCTGGGGGACAACATCACCACCGACCACCTGTCGCCGTCCAACGCCATTATGCTCAACAGCGCGGCAGGGGAGTACCTGGATAAGATGGGTCTGCCGCAAGAGGATTTTAACTCTTACGCGACGCATCGGGGTGATCATCTGACGGCGCAACGGGCTACCTTCGCCAATCCCAAGCTGCTTAACGAAATGGTGCAGGAAAACGGCGTTATCAAACAGGGCTCGCTGGCTCGCATTGAACCGGAAGGCAAGGTTGTGCGCATGTGGGAAGCCATCGAAACGTATATGGAACGCAAGCAGCCACTGATTATCGTGGCGGGGGCAGATTATGGCCAAGGTTCCTCACGAGACTGGGCTGCCAAGGGTGTACGTCTTGCAGGTGTAGAGGCCATTGTTGCAGAAGGCTTTGAGCGCATCCATCGTACCAATCTTGTCGGTATGGGCGTATTGCCGCTGGAATTTAAACCCGGCGTTAATCGCCAGACGCTTAACATTGATGGCACGGAAACCTACGAAGTCGTTGGAACGCCCGAACCGCGATCCACGCTCACGCTGGTGATCCTTCGTAAAAACGGTGAACGTCTGCAAGTGCCGGTTACCTGCCGCCTGGACACGGCCGAAGAAGTGTCCATCTATGAGGCCGGGGGCGTCTTGCAACGCTTTGCGCAGGACTTTATTGAATCGCCAGCCGCCAGCCAGGCAATATGACAGACATGGAACAGCCAATGACTCAAGCACCACAGATGAAAATTGCCGCGACCTACATGCGCGGCGGCACCAGCAAAGGGGTTTTCTTTCGGTTGAATGATCTACCCGAAGCAGCACAGACACCCGGCGCCGTTCGCGACGCGCTACTGCTGCGCGTGATCGGCAGCCCGGACCCTTACGGCAAGCACACCGACGGCATGGGCGGCGCCACATCCAGCACCAGCAAGGTAGTCATTCTGTCCAAAAGCGAGCGCGACGGGCACGATGTGGACTACCTGTTCGGCCAGGTTTCCATTGACAAGCCCTTCATCGACTGGAGCGGCAACTGCGGTAACCTTTCTGCCGCCGTGGGGCCGTATGCCATCAGCAACGGATTGATCGACGCCGACCGGATCCCGCAAAATGGTGTTGCCACTGTGCGCATATGGCAGGCCAATATCGGCAAGACCATCGTGTCACACGTGCCCATCACCAACGGTATCGTACAGGAGACGGGCGACTTTGAGCTGGATGGGGTTACTTTCCCCGCAGCCGAGGTGCAGCTCGAATTTGTGGACCCGGCCGCAGAAGAAGACGGTGCAGCGGGGGCTATGTTTCCAACCGGCAATCTGGTCGATGACCTGGATGTGCCCGGTGTCGGCAAGTTGAAAGCCACCATGATCAACGCAGGTATTCCTACCGTCTTTGTGAACGCCCAGGATATCGGCTTTACCGGCACTGAGCTGCAGGATGCAATCAACAGCGATGCCAAGGTGCTGGCCATGTTTGAAGCGATACGTGCTCATGGCGCACTGCGCATGGGACTGATCGCAAATATCGAGGAAGCCGAACGTCGCCAGCATACGCCCAAGGTGGCTTTTGTGGGCGGGCCAGCCGACTACACCGCATCCAGCGGCAAGCAGGTTTCAGCCGGCAACATTGATCTGGTCGTACGGGCGCTGTCCATGGGCAAATTGCACCATGCGATGATGGGCACCGCCGCAGTGGCCATCGGTACGGCAGCGGCCATTCCAGGCACGCTTGTCAATCTGGCTGCCGGTGGGCGCGAGCGCCAGTCCGTGACTTTCGGCCATCCATCGGGCACGCTGCGGGTCGGCGCGCAAGCGATTGAACAAGCAGGGCAGTGGACTGTGAAAAAAGTGCTCATGAGCCGCAGCGCCCGAGTATTGATGGAAGGCTATGTACGGATTCCTGCGAATACGCTTTGAAAGTTATACGAGAAAATTTCGATTTTAATACCCTCAGATAAAAAAGGATTTATAGCATGTCGACAAGAAAGCAACTCAGGTCACTCGTCGAAGCTCGCCGTGGCATTATCGTTCCTGGCGCATTCAATGCCTTGTCGGCCAAAGTCATAGCCGATCTTGGCTTTGAAGCCATCTACGTGACTGGTGCAGGCGTTACCAATATGTGGTTTGGCATGCCGGATCAGGGGTTCATGGGTTTGCACGAAATCGCCGATCACACCGCAAGGATCCGCGATGCGGTGGACGTGCCATTGATCGTTGATGCCGATACAGGCTTTGGCAACGCATTGAATGTTCGCCATACCGTGCGGGTTTTGGAGCGTGCGGGTGCCGATTGCATTCAGCTGGAAGATCAAGTTGCGCCCAAGCGCTGTGGCCATTTTTCAGGCAAAGAAGTGATATCCACCGAAGAAGCGGTCAGCAAGATCAAGGCTGCGGTCGATGCACGCCAGGATCCGGACTTTTTGATTATGGCACGCACCGATGCGGCAGCCACGCTCGGGTTTGAGGCGGCCATAGAGCGCGCGCAGAAATTCGCCGAGGCCGGCGCCGACATTCTGTTTGTGGAAGCAGTCACAGAAGCCGAGCAAGTACGTGCGCTGCCCCAGCGACTTGCCAAACCCCAACTTATGAACATGGTGATTGGTGGCCGCACGCCCATTTTTAATGCCGATCAACTTGCCGAACTTGGCTATGGCATCGTACTGTATGCGAATGCTGCCCTGCAGGGCGCGGTAGCGGGCATGCAGAAAACACTGACTGTGCTGCGCGATGAAAAAGAAGTGCAAGAATCCAGCGGGCTGGTAGCGTCTTTTGCAGAACGCCAACGATTGGTTGGCAAGCCTGAATGGGACGAGCTGGAAAGTCGCTACTCCTGAGAACAAGCCAGTTGGTATTGAATTGCGCTGTGTTGTTTCAAGGCTAACGTGCGCTAGCGGATTGACGCCCCTGGTCGGACCGGGGGGCGCAATGCAAAAAAAAGTCCTTGATCAAGTGGCCCGGGTAGCACCACGCATATCCGGGCGTTTGCTATGATCTGGTATCGCGCAGCATGCTCTTGTCACCAAGCTTGCAGCGCTATTATTCAGCATCGGCGTGATAGATTAGCTTTCCTTCATTGTTGCGTTTGTTCGGCAAAATACACCACCATTTTGAGATGCCGGTGTTCATCCACCACAAGGGTTTCATGACGGAAATCCAGCCGTGTATTATTGGTCGCCATGATCGATCGCATGGCGCTGGCCGGCTTATCGTCAGGCGTTTGCCACCAGCGCCGAAAATCCGGTGACAATGCCGTTAATGTCTCGACCAAAGCGAGCATGGAGGGATCGTCTGGCGCCATGGCAAAATCGTAGCGAAATTGCGCCAGCAGCTTTGGCGCATCTTCACGCCAGGCGCAAAAGCGCCATCGCATGTCGGGGTCGGCGAACACGATACGCAATATATTGCGCTTCTCATGCTCCTGCGAGCTGAAACCAAACAACTCATCGGCCGCGGCGTTCCAGGCAATGACATCCCATCGTAAATTAACCATATAGGCGGGCCTTGTGACCAGATCGTCCATTAATTGCTGGGTGAGGGGCGAGACCGTTAACCAATGATGCGCCTCTGGTGGCGGCGGTCGCTTGTGAGCCAAAAGGAACAGATGGCTGCATTCGGTGTCGTCAAGCTTGAGGGTATACGCAACATTCAGCAGGAATTTCTCCGATACCTGGATGTCCCGTCCCTGTTCAAACCACGTGTACCAAGTGAGTCCTACACCTGCCAGTGCGGCGACTTCCTCTCGCCGCAGACCCGGCGTGCGGCGTCGCCCGCTTGCAGGCAGGCCCACGTCGGCCGGCGTCAGTTTATTGCGGTGTCGGATCAAGAACTCGGATAACTCGGTTTTGGTGCGATGCAGGCTTCGCTCGATCATGGCTATTGTCATCAGTAATAGGA
>JBOIGK010000806.1:0-6315 GCA_050742695.1 Advenella sp.
GCTATGCCACGCGCGATGGAAAGCGGACCAATCACTTTATTGGTGGGGATGCGCACGACGCGCCCATGCCAATGGATTATTACGTCTGGCTCATCCGGAATGCCGATACCATCTTTGTCGTGGATACCGGCTTTGGTGCAGAAGTGGCCCGCAAGCGCGGTCGGCAACTTATTCGCACCCCGATGGAAGGCCTGGCGCTGTTGAACGTCGAGGCTGCTGCGGTAAAAGACGTGATTATCACGCATATGCATTACGACCATATAGGCACGTTTGACGCTTTCCGTTCTGCCCAGTTCCATCTTCAGGATGACGAAATGGCCTACGCGACTGGCCGGCATATGCGCCATAGGCAATTCAATCACGGTTATGAGGTGGATGAAGTGATAGGCATGGTGCGCATGGTATACAAGGACCGCGTCAGCTTCT
Organism: Advenella sp.; assembly: GCA_050742695.1. Lineage (GTDB taxonomy): Bacteria > Pseudomonadota > Gammaproteobacteria > Burkholderiales > Burkholderiaceae_B > Advenella. The sequence continues at coordinate 427 of JBOIGK010000806.1, forward strand.
ACCGTGGCACCGCCGAACTGGCTCCTGGTCTTAGCATTCACCGCATCGGGGGGCATACCCATGGCCTGCAATGCGTCCGAGTCTACACACGGCGAGGCTGGATCGTGCTGGCTTCTGATTGCAGCCATTTTTATGAGCACTTCGAAAGAAAGCGTGCATTTCCTACCATGTTCAATGTGGGAGAGGCCATAGACGGATACGAAACGCTTCATTCACTGGCACAGTCGCCCCGTCATATTATTCCTGGTCATGACCCATTGGTCATGCAGCGGTATCCGGAAGCCTCGCCGGAAATGAAGGGTATTGCGGTCCGACTTGATACTGACCCGAAAGATTGAAAAATTTTTCATTATTCATAACGCATCCATAAACACCGGAGACAGCAATGCGAACTATAAGACAGCTTTTCCTTTCTGCTTTTTGTGTGCTTCCCTTGTACGCGGCTTCTACGCCGGCCGCCACAACATACCCAGATCGCCCCATCCGCGTACTGATCGGTTTTCCGGCAGGGGGCAGCGCCGACATTGTCGCGCGGATGGTGACCGAGGCGGTAGCGAAAACCTCCGACTTTGAGTTTGTGGTTGAAAATCGCAGTGGTGCAGGCGGCAATATTGCATTTGAAACTGCCGCGACAGCGAAACCTGATGGCTATACGCTCCTTTTCAGCACCCCGGGTATTGCCATCAATCCCAATCTCTATCGCAAGGTCAATTTCACGCAAAGCGACTTTACACCGATCACATTGATAGGCGAGTCTCCCCTGGTCATGATGGTACGCCCGTCCCTGAAGGTGAAAACGCTTAGCGAGTTGATTGAGACCAGCAAAAAGGACCCTGAGGCCATCCGCTTTGCCAGTTCTGGAAACGGTAGTTCGTCACATCTGGCTGCGGAAGTCTTCCGCAGCATGAGCGGAACAAATTATCTGCATGTTCCCTACCGTGGCGGTGGCACCGCCATGACCGACCTGATCGGGGGCCGTGTGGATATGACAGTATTGCCCATCGCCGAGAGCATGCCTTATATCAATGATAAAACTTTGCGTGCGCTGGGCCAGACCGGTTCGCGACGCTCTGCTATTGCGCCAGAGATACCTACCTTTGATGAGGCGGGGGTGGACGGCTATTCGGTGACGACCTGGTACATGCTGCTAGGCCCAAAGAACCTGCAGAAAGATATTGTCGGCAAGCTGCATGCGGCCTTTAGCCAGGCGCTGCAGTCAGGCGATCTGAAGCGACGGCTCAAGGCCAGGGGGGTCGATGTCCTTGATAAAGATTCGTCTGCGACCGTGCAGTTTCTCAAGGAGCAGACCCAAAGCTGGGCCAAGGCGATCGAAGCGTCCGGTATCAAATTAGATTAATCAAACTAGGAGTGTATTGCATGAGTAGCTCTCAACCCCCACTGCTCGAGAACGCCACGCGTGACCTGGCGACGTTTGCGTCAAATCTCGAATTTGACCAGATTCCGCCGCAAGTCGTTGCCAGTATCAAGACCAGCGTGCTTGACAGCATAGGGTGCTGCCTGTTCGGGGCGACGCTGCCATGGACTAAAAAAGTGCAGTCCATGGTGCAAGAAGAGGAAAGCCGGCCGGTCGCGTCCATTTTCGGGACAGGTATACGTACTTCGGTGGCCGGCGCCGTCCTAGTCAACGCGACGGCGGGGCACGCATTTGAGCTGGACGATATTCATAAGGAGTCCATCGTTCATCCGGGATCGATTGCCTTGCCGGTTGTTATCGCACTGGCCGAAAAAACCGGCAGGTGCAGCGGTCGCGATTTCGTCACCGCACTGGTCGCGGGCTATGAAGTCGGCACTCGTGTCGGAAACGCCGCGACCATGAGTCTATTCTTTCGAGGATTTCATCCGCAAGGCACCTCGGGTGTATTTGTCGCAGCTGCTTGTGCGGGGAAAATGCTGGGCCTGGACCCTCGGAGGATGCAGCACGCACTGGGCATCGCCGGTTCCCAGGCGGGGGGGCTTATGGCCGCCCAGGAAGGGGCCATGGTGAAGCGGCTGCACTCAGGGCGCGCAGCACAAAGCGGAGTCTATTCGGCGCTGCTGGCAAAAAATGACTTCACCGGCATAAGCGATGTGCTCGAGGCGCATTATGGCGGCTATCTGAGCACCTATTCGGACGCTCCCAATCCGCAGCGACTGACCGACGGTCTCGGAGAAATATGGGAGGCCGGAAAAATCGGCTATAAACCGCATGCCAGCGTGACGAGCATCCACGCAGCCCTGGATGCGATGGCCGGTCTTCTGAAAGACAATCAGCTTGCTGCGGATGACGTGGCCACCGTCGATGTCGGCGTCAGCCATATGACCTATGTGCACTGTGTCTGGGATTACAAAAGCCAGGGCGTGACCGCCGCACAAATGAATCTGTATTACAGTCTCGCCGTCATTGCCCTGGATGGCGTGGCGTTCGTGGATCAGTACCGGGAAGATCGACTGGGTGATCCCGAGAGTCTGGATTTTATCGGACGTATCGACGCGCATCCCGATGCGGACATCGACGCCATGGGCCCCGCGTTTCGTCACGCTGCACGTGTGGCCATCACTACGCGTGACGGGCGTCGATTTTCGCAGGAGATCCTCCATCGCCGCGGTAGCCCAGAGAATCCGCTGAGTGACTCAGATGTGGAACATAAATTCCGTAATGTTGTCCGATCCTGCCTCCCGGCGACCGAGATCGACAGGATCGTCGAGCTTTCCGGACGCGCGGACTCGCTCGACGACATTCAGGTGCTGATTGATCTTCTTTCACCTTCGCACCAGTGAATACTTCATTTTTCCATTCCATTTAAAGAGAAAACGTAATGACAAACACGATACAGAATACGCCGACGATTGCCGAACAGTTGGCGAATCATTTCGAAGCATTTGATTATTCCTGCCTGAGCGAAGACACGAAAAGTGCGGTCAAGCGTCTGTTGCTGGATTATCTGGGTGTTGCCGTGTCCGGTAGCCAGACCGGATCCGGAAAAGTGGCGCGACAATTCGCAGCAAGTATCGAAGGTAAAGCGCAGTCTACTCTTATTGGCGACAATATCCAGGTTCCTGCCACGTTGGCCGCGTTCGCCAATGCCATTTCGTCACACAGTGTCGAGCTTGACGATATTGATGTACTGGCGCTGTTTCACTTCAGCCCGCCGGTGTATTCTGCGGCCCTGGCAACCGCAGAACAAACTTCGGCGGACGGCAAAACGCTTCTTGCTGCCCTTGCCGCGGGATGCGAAATGATGGAACGTCTGAGTAAAGCAGCGAACCCGTCGCTGCGTGATCGGGGGTATCACACTACACCCACATGTGGTGTTTTTGGCGCCACGATCGCGACTGCGAAAATACTGGATCTTCCGGCCAATAAAATCGTCTCGGCATTAGGTCTTGCTGGCGCCCAGTGCGGTGGGCTCATGGAAATGTATGGCCCTTCCATGCAAAAGCGCTTCAATCCGGGCCCGGCGTCCCGTAATGGGGTTGCCGCTGCCTCGATGGCCAATATGGGCTTTACCGGTGCGTCCACTATCTTTGAGGGCGAGCGTGGTGTTCTCGCAGCATTTACCGACAGGAATGCACCCGAGCAGCTGACTGCCGCCCTTGGTCAGCCTTATCAACTGGATATCGAGTTCAAGCCATACTCATGCGCGCGACCGATCCACAATGCCATCGATTGTGCCTTGACGATCAGGTCGCAGCATGCGCCCGATCTTGACAATATCGAGCATATCACCATGGCGCGCCATTCCGACTGGGCGCACTACCATCAGAATGCCAATCCGCAGACGTATCATGAGGCACAGGTCAGTCTTCCATATTCTGTTGCCGTCGCACTTAATGACGGGCAGGCACTTTTCGCGCAGTATAACAACGCCAGGCTCGCCGAGCCCATGCTCAAGCGCCTGTCCGGCATGGTGGAGTTCGTCGTGGATGACACTTTGCCACGTGGTGTATCTTGCCTCATGACTGTGATCATGAAAGACGGTAAAAAATACAGCGCCCAGGTGGATTACCCCAAGGGTTCCATTCAGAATCCCATGACCGATGCAGAACTGAGGGCAAAATTTGACAGTCTGGTTATACCAGTGCTTGGGACGGAACGAGCGGCACTCATCGCAGAAAAAGTGTCTTCAATTGAAACATGCAAACATATCGGCGAATTGATGTCCCTGCTGCAGACGCCATCAGGCCTGGCCGAACAAACCCGCGAGGTCGAGACAATTGGAACGTGAAATCCTGCCTCAATATGAGGTAATTGCGCTCAAGTACGCCACCCGCGAGGGTCGCCGCCCGGCGCATTTTGTGGGTGGCGATCCCCATGATTTTCCAATGCCGATGGATTATTACATCTGGGTTATCAGGGACCGAAATCGATTGGTGTTGGTCGATACAGGCTTCAACCAGGACATGGCTGCCAAGCGACACAGGACCCTGCTGCGCTCGCCTGCAGATGCGCTCAGGCTGATCAATGTTTCACCCGAATCGATCAGTCATATTGTGATTACGCATCTTCACAATGATCATGTGGGAACCTTCGATACATTTCCTGCGGCACACTTCCATTTACAGGATGCGGAAATGGCGTTTGCCACCGGCAGACACATGCGGGCGGAGGGATTCCGTCGTGCTTATGAGCCTGATCATGTCGCAGGTATGATCAGGCTTGTTTACCGGGACCGCATTGTATTTCATCGTGGCGCGGCGGAACTGGCCCCGGGGATCACGCTGCATCATATTGGCGGACATACGGCAGGCCTGCAGGTCGTACGAGTGCATACCAAGCGTGGTTGGGTTGTCCTTGCTTCTGATGCAAGTCATTACTATGAACACTTTGAACGTCGTCGATGCTTTCCATTGACCTTTCATCTTGGTGAGGTGCTGGAGGGCTACCGGCTTCTTGAGGAATTGGCAGACTCGCCGCAGCATATCGTTCCGGGCCACGATCCTCTCGTCATGGAGCGGTACCCGCCAGTTTCAGAAGCGCTGCAGGGAATCGCGGTCAGCCTGCATCGACATCCCGTGAGCTGAATTTCATTATATTAAGCAGTACTCTTATCCAAAACCGAGGAGACAATAATGCAGAGAGATTCTATTTTCTATATGCCTGCTTTGCTTAAGAAGGTCGCCGTTGCTTGCGCGCTGGCGATGGTTGCCGCGCCGGCGCTTGCACAGGCCGATTATCCGTCCAAACCCATCACGTTAGTTGTCGGTTTCCCTCCTGGTGGATCTAATGACATCGTCGCCCGCATCTTCGCACCCAAATTTGCAGAGGCGATTGGCGTGCCCGTGGTGGTTGAAAACAAAGCCGGCGCCAATGCCACCATCGGCACGGAATATACGGTGCGAGCCAAGCCGGACGGATATACCGTGACATTAGGCAGTGCCAGTCCATTGGCGATCAGTCCGCACACCTACAAGACATTGCCTTATGACCCGCTGACCGACCTGCGTGCCATCACCACTGTCGCGCAGACTCCGGAACTGATAGCGGTGCCTCCTTCTCTTCCTGCAAAAAATCTGGCCGACCTTGTCAAATTGTCCAAAAGCAGGGATCTTACCTTTTCCTCAGCCGGTGCCGGCGGATTGCCGCATCTGGCGATTGAACTGTTGAAGCTGGAATCAGGCGGGCGCATCGTACACGTGCCATACAAGGGTGCCTCTCCTGCCATTACTGATACGATAGGTGGACATGTAGACGGTGTCATCGTCGATGTGCCGGCACTGTACGCACAGGTAACGTCAGGCAAGCTTCATCCCATTGCTGTAACCCATAGTCAGCGCTCATCGGTCCTGCCCGATGTGCAGACTTCGGTAGAAGCCGGGTTTCCTAATATCCTGGCCTTCAACTGGTTTGCCGTCATGGCGCCCGCAAAAACGCCGGACGAGGTTGTCAAT
>JBOIGK010000807.1:0-5919 GCA_050742695.1 Advenella sp.
CCGGGCGAGGACGCCACCGATACTGCGCGTCCGACAGCACCGCCGGCGAAAAAACCATAGTTTCTGGCAGAAGCGGCGGGCAGCGGCTCATACGATGCTGCTGTCAACAATGACATCCGTAATGCAGAGAACACGCGGTGCGCCCTGGATCAATGGCCCTGCGGCGCTGCTGATCATTGCCAATAAAGGGATGCGCTGCCGGCATTATGTGCATGCCATGTCCCCGGGGCAGGTGCTTGCTTTGAAAAATTTTTCCGATAGGGTGAAAATCCTCAAAAGTTATCAGATAACCTGATATATTTATGCCATGCAAATGACCACTTCAACGCTGACCGATCGTGTAGCCCAGGCGCTGATGCAGCGCATTGCCGATGGCGTGTACCCTGTGGGGACTAAACTGCCGTCGGGCAAGTTGCTGGCGGCAGAGTTTTCCGTCAGTGCAGCGGTCATCCGCGAGGCGACCGAACGTTTGCGGACCAAGGGGCTGGTGCGTACCCGGCAGGGCGCCGGTTGCATGGTGCTTAGCCGTGATGTCAATGAGGGTTTCCAATTGCCGGTGCCGGATATGGTGGATCGCGAGGCCTTGCGTCATATCTACGAACTGCGCTTTGAAATCGAAGGCGCTGCGGCGGCCTTGGCAGCCGTCAGGGCAACCGCCGAAGATTTGCGTAATATGCAGCATATTCTGCGATCGCTGGAAAAAAGCCTGCACCAGCCTGAAGAGGCGCTGGAGTGGGATGTGGGGTTTCACCGGGCGATTGCCGAGGCAACGCATAACCCGCATTATCGTGACTTGCTGGCTTACCTGGCAAGGCAGTGGCGACAGAGTGTACACGCGGCCAGGGTCCATACACTGAAGACGGAGCAGGCACTACAGACGCAGCAGGCCTCGCTCTCGGACGAGCCAGAGACGGCCCATAGCCCATTGTCCAGACAGGTGCATGCCGAACATGAACAGGTACTGGAGGCCATGCGTCAGCGTGATCCGGAACTGGCCCGCAGTCGTGCCCAGACCCATCTGCGTAAGGCTAGTGAGCGGTTGGGGCTTGACACCAGTGCGTTCACACGCAAGACAGGCAGCTAAAACACAGAATCAGGAATTTATTATTTTCGTAATCACACTGACTGCAACATATGCATCTGTCGCAGTTGGCTTCAACCATATTAGGAAAGACAATGCAGGAATTTCTTGAAAAATTGCAGGATGCACTGGGGCCAGACGTGGTGCAGACCGAGGCAGCCATCATCGAACCATGGCTGAGCGACTGGCGCGGTGTATATAAAGGCAATGCCCAGGCGCTGGTGCGTCCGGTTTCTACGCAACAGGTGGCGCAGTGCATGCGTCTGTGCAGTCAATACAAAGTGCCGGTTGTGACGCGCGGCGGCAATACCGGGCTTTGCGGAGCCGCAACGCCCGACGCGGGGCCCGACAACATTATTCTGTCCCTGGATCGCATGAACAACATTCGCGCCATTGACACCATTGCCAATACGCTGGTGGCCGATGCCGGCTGCATTCTGGGCAATTTGCGACGCGCGGCCCAGGAGCAGGATCGCCTGTTGCCGCTCAGCCTGGCGGCAGAAGACTCATCGCACATTGGCGGCAATGTTGCAACCAATGCGGGTGGCGTCAACGTGGTACGTTACGGTATGGCGCGCGAACTGGTATTGGGCATCGAAGCTGTGCTGCCGGATGGAGAAATTTTCAATGGTTTGCAGACTTTGCGCAAGGATAATACCGGCTATGACTTGAAGCAGTTGCTTATCGGTTCCGAGGGCACGCTGGGCGTGATTACTGCAGTCGCACTCCGGCTGCATGCGCCAACGCATGTCCGTAGTGTGGTACTGGCAGCAGTCGAGTCCGAGCAGCAGGCACTGGAATTGTTTCGCCTGGTGTTTGGCGCCTGCGGACCGCGTCTGCAGGCCTTTGAGTTCTTCACCGACGCCTGCCTGGACCTGGTGCTGACGCACGTCGAAGGGGTGCAATTGCCTTTTGGCGATCGCCATCCTGCTTATGTGCTTATCGAGCTGGCCGATACGGCCAATGAGCAGGCGCTGAGTCAATTGCTGGAAGAGGTGATCGGTCAGGCGCTGGAGCAGGAACTGTGTGTGGATGCGGCGGTATCTGCTTCGCTGGCGCAACTGCAGGCGTTATGGCGCTTGCGTGAAGAGATTTCTGAAGCGCAGCGGGCCGACGGTCCGCATCTTAAACACGATATTTCATTGCCCATTGAGCGCATTCCGGAGTTTGTCAACACTGCGCAAGCGCAGTTGCGCAAGGTCAGCCCCGATTGCAGACTGTTTATTTTCGGCCATTTCGGCGATGGTAATTTGCACTACAACGTGTCGCGTCCGCAAGGGGCGGACAAGAATTGGGCGGCCGAATGGGAGACCCGGATCGCAGACGCCGTGTTCGATGAAGTCATGGCGTACGGGGGCAGCATTAGTGCAGAACACGGTATCGGGCAATTGAAGCGTCATGCCTTTTTGCATCATAAGGACCCATTGCAACTGAAATTAATGCGCCAGATCAAGCAGGTATTTGATCCTCATGGCATCATGAATCCGGGCAAAGTGCTATAGCCCGCACAAGGATCGACAGTGCATTCTGTCTGATATAAAAAAAGGGTAGCAAGCCGAACGGCACCGCCAAAAATTGGGCTAAGAAACCAATCTTTGACAGTGCCGTTTTTTTTCGCAGGTTACCGCAACCGTTCTGCAAGCGCGGCTCCCGGCGCAGATGGTCTATGCTGCTTTACGCCAGAGCACAGGCTGCGACCGATTGGGAATGCATCCTGCACAAGCGCATGGCGTTGCCGTCACCCGCTGATCACTGTCCAGTAGTACAGCGTGAGCACCGCAATAATGGCAAGTGCAATACCCAGCAGATTGATACGGCTGATTTTCTCGCGAAACAGGACGGCTCCTACAATCGTGCCCAGGCTGATTACGCCGATATTCATGACCGTAAACACCAGTGTCGGATTTTCATGGAAGGTCTGGTGAGCGCGAATATAAAAAAGAATATTGCAAAAATTGAGCAGGCCCAGCAGCAACCCTCCCATGACGCTGCGGCCATTCCATTGTGTGCGGCGTAACAGCAGATACCCAAACATAATGACACCGGCAAGTACAAATGATAAAAACAAGCCGCTGGAAAATGCCGTGCCGGTTTTGGCGATCTGTTTGAATAGCATATCAACCACGCCATAGCCAAGCCAGATCAAAAGGAGATACAGCGCACCCTGGCGCACGTTGATGCCCGGTGTGGTATCTGCCGGTTTCCACAACAGGCAGAACAACGCGGCAAATGCCAGCGCCAGGCTCAGGCCGCGATTGACCGAGAGTGCTTCGCCAAACAGGACGAACGAGGCCAGCACGGTCAGAAACAGCGACAACCGCTGCGCGGCATCGGCCCTTACAATGCCGGCATATTCCACCCCTCTGGACATGATCACGAACAGCACAGGCAGTATGACGCCCAGTATGGCGAAAAGCAGCCATGGAAACTGGTGGCCGGCCTCGGGTTCCAGTGAAGGCGCAAGCAGGAACCAGGTGAGCGCGCAGGCCATCACATAATTGAAGGCGATGGCCTGGCGGATATCAATACCCTGGCGGCGCGCGACCTTGAGCAGCACCGAGACGGCCACACTGCAAAGAATGCTTAGAATGAGATAGGTCATATTTCAATTGTGAATGAAAAAGGGTGAGATCGGGTTACGGTGATGCCGTGGCCGGGTTGGTCAGGATGCAGCCAGCTCATTGCTGGTGCAGGCGCATGGTTGGGCAGCTGTGTCCCCCGCTGGTGTTGTTGGGGCATCTGTTTGGCACTGACCTATCGGTTTGAGATCGAGTCGCTGGAACAATGCCTGGTCTGCCTGCAACTGCGGGTTACCGGTGGTGAGCAGTTTTTCGCCGTAGAACATGGAATTGGCCCCAGCCATGAAGCATAGGGCCTGCAGGCTGTCGGGCATGGCTTCGCGTCCGGCTGACAGGCGTACAAATGTGCCGGGCATGGTAATGCGGGCAACCGCGATCGTACGGACGAACTCGAACGGGTCGATCTCTTCGTTGTCGGCCAGGGGCGTGCCTTGCACTTTGACCAGATTGTTGATCGGCACGGATTCCGGATAGGGATTCAGGTTGGCCAGTTGGGCAATCAGTCCGGCCCGCTCGCGGCGCGACTCACCCAGGCCGACAATGCCGCCGCAACATACGTGAATGCCGGCATCGCGTACACGTTCCAGCGTATCCAGACGGTCCTGATAGGTGCGGGTAGTAATGATTTGCCCGTAAAACTCAGGCGAAGTATCCAGATTGTGGTTGTAATAGTCCAGCCCGGCTTGCTTCAGTTGTGCTGCCTGGCCGTCACGCAACATGCCTAGCGTGACACAGGTTTCAAGGCCCAGATCCTTTACGGCCCGGATCATGTCGGCGACTGCGTCGACCTGATGCGGCTTGGGATTGCGCCAGGCCGCGCCCATGCAAAAGCGCTGCGCGCCCGCGGCTTTGGCCTGCTGCGCCGCTTGGATCACCTGGTCCAGCGGCATGAGTTTTTCACGTTCCACGGCGGTGTCGTAGCGGGAAGACTGCGGGCAATAGGAACAGTCTTCAGGGCAGCCGCCAGTCTTGATGGAAAGCAGGCTGGAAAGCTGTACCGCGTTGGGCTCGTGATGTTCGCGATGCACCTGCTGGGCGCGGAAAAGCAGATCCATGAAGGGTAACTGGTACAGGTCCAGTATGGCCTGGACAGTCCATGCCGCGTCGGACTCACGGGTTTTGTGCGCTGAAAGGGTATCCATGCTTACGTTCCTTGTCGTTTAGATAATGTCTTGCCACGCGGGCGGTGCAGGGCAAAGGAGTGTGACGATGTAAACGTATGCTACGCACGCGATTTAATTGATGCAATTTAAATTAATTGCACGATGACTGCGTGTTGTTGTGTTTTGTCGTAAATTAATGGAATTTATTTTTTATTGTGGATAGTGGCCAGTATCGGGCACTTCGTAGAAGAAGAACATTCCCAGGGCGGGCGCGGTACCAGACCAGGGAGTGCAGCGGCCGCAAGACTGCTTGCCTGCCGCTGCGTAGCTCCGATCAGCCGCCGTAAATATCGTATTTGAAATATTTATCGGCAATTTTCTGATAGGTGCCATCCTTGCGGATTTCATCAAATGCCTTGTTCAGTTCATCCTTCAGTTCGGTATCGTTCTTGCGTACGGCAAAACCGGTGCCCTGACCAAAAATCTCGGGATCGGCAGAAGAGGGGATCGGGTCGCCCACGATCTGGAAGTCTTTGCCGCCCGGGCTGTTGACGAACTCGGTCGTTACGCCGCCATCGGCAAACACAACATTGACGCGACCGGTAGTCAGATCATTATAGGCATCTTCCAGTGTTTTATAGCGCTTGATATTGGTGTCCTTGAAGTACTTGGTCGCGTATTTGTCCTGAATAGTGCCTTGCTGCACGCCCAGGTCCAGGCCTTTGAGGCCTTCGGCGGTAGACTGATAGGTTGCGCCTTTTTTGGCGACAAACATATTAGGTGTAGTCCAGATTTTCTGCGTGAACAGTACCGCTTTTTCGCGCTCTGGCGTAATGCTCATGGAAGAGGCGATGACGTCAAATTTCTTGGCGCGCAATGCGGGAATAATGCCGTCCCAGCCCTGATTCTGGAAAGTGCACTTGGCCTGCATTTTTTCGCACATGGCCTTGGCCACGTCGATATCAAAGCCGACGATTTCGCCGGACGGGCTGGTGGACTCAAAAGGCGCGTATGTTGCGTCCGTACCGAAGCGGATGGTTTTGTCTGCCGCGACAGCTGAGGTGGGAACAGCCAGCGCGATTGCGCACAGACCGATTCCGAAAACGTGTTTTTTCAGGTTCATGGATATTCCTAAATGACGTAAGCAGTGCTGCAG
>JBOIGK010000808.1:0-2359 GCA_050742695.1 Advenella sp.
CAGCCGGGCCTCCCCGCATGAACATCGCCAACGGTTTTGGATTCAATCATTTGCGCAGTCATCACAAGTCCTATTTCACAGCCTGGATGCGCGCAACCAGATCCTTCATTTGCGGTGTCGTAATAAAGCGATCATAGACCGGCTTCATTACAGCCTGGAACGACGCCTTGTCCGGTTCTACAATCTGCGCACCTCCTTTTTCCACGACGGCGCGGGATTTTTCCTCACGCTCTGCCCACAGTTTGCGCATATAAGGAACCGACTCCTGAGCGGCCTGGCGAATGATTTGCTGGTCCGCTGCAGGCAGCTTGTCCCACTGCCGTTTGGAGTACACCAGGATCTCCGGCGTCATCGTGTGCTCTGTCAGCGAAAAATACTTGGCCACTTCAAAATGATGACCGCTATCGTAGCTGGGAAAGTTATTTTCGGCTGCGTCCACCAGGCCGGTCTTAAGGGCCGTATAAACTTCGCCCATCGGCATAGGTGTCGCGTTGGCACCAAGCGCTTCAACCATGGCGACCGACAGATCAGATTGTTGTACCCGGATCTTCATCCCTTTGACGTCCGCAACGGTTTTAACCGGCTTGTTACGGGTGTACATGGATCGTGCGCCACTGTCATACCATGCCAGACCTACAAAACCGGCATCTTCGCAGGACTTGAGAATCTGGCTGCCGATATCGCTGTCCAGCACTTTGTGCTGGTGCTCTACTGAACGAAACAGAAATGGCAGCGACGGCACCCGAGTGGTTTCACAGATGTTATGCATGGCAGCACTGCTCACCCGAGCCATGGCCAGTGCTCCCAGCTTGACCTGTTCGATCGAGTCGTCTTCGCTGCCCAGCTTACTGCCTGAAAATACCTTGACCGTAATACGGCCATCGCTTTTTTTCTTGATAAGATCGCCCATATACTCCACCGCTTTCACTGTGGGATAGTCACTGGGGTGGATGTCTGCCGAGCGCAGTTCGAGCGCCTGGGCGGTGCTCATGCCTGCAAACGCAAACATCGCGGCGGTCACGACCTGACCGAAACGGCTAGGGGTCAATTGCATTGTCTTCCTCCGGGTTGGGGCTGATATTGTTGTTGGATATGAGAACTGATTGATAAAACAGTAAAGCGTGGTTACTGCAATGCTGCGCACCGACCAGCATGGGCCGGTTTCTATCACTGATCACGATTGCCTAATCGCAATCGCTTAATCACGATAGCTTGGCTCCTGCATACCGCAAGTTCCCGGCTTGATGGCGAACACGGCGCCATCAAGGGCGTCGGGCGCCGCATTTGCGGGGCGAATGCTGGTTACAAACAACGTGTCAAGACTGCGTCCGCCGAAGGCGCACATGGCAACCCTAGGGACAGGTACCTGCACACTGCGATCCAGATGCCCATCGGGCGTATAGCGATAGACCCGTCCTGCTTCGTTGCCGCAGATCCAGTAACAACCATCCTGGTCTATTGCGGCGCCGTCGGGACGCCCGACAGGCAAGGCCTCGATGAACACCCGGCGATTGCTGGGCAAGCCGGTGCCGGGATCGTAGTCATACACCCACACCATCTTGCGTGATGGATGGGAGTCCGACAAATACATACGGCGGCCATCGGGACTGAACGCCATACCATTTGGCACGATCATCGGCTGGGCCAGCGGCATGGCAAGCTCGCCGGCCGCGTAACGGTATAGCCGGCCTACCGGCGCGCCCGCAGCCATATCCATGAGCATAGTGCCTGCCCAGAAGCGACCCTGGCGATCGCAGCGACCGTCGTTAAAACGCATACCCGAGCGCGCGTGCATCACAGTTGCCATAAGCTGCACGTCTGGGGCGAGGTCGGCGACAGTCAAATCAGAAAGAGAAAAAATCCCGGTTTCCATGGCGGCCAGCCAGCCATCGGAGCGCATGGCGATGCAGCCGGCCATCTCGGGCAAAGACCATTGATCGATCGCGGCGCTGCCCGGCTTATAACGCCACAATCGCCTGACCGGAATGTCAGTCCAGTAAAGCGCCTGATGCTGCGGATGCCATACCGGGCTTTCTCCCACCTGGCACAACATATTGCCGACACGCTCAACATGGGCATGCGTCATGCATCTACTCCTGTCCTGGCGTTGCGGACATCACATTCATCATTGCCGTATGCAAACCATTGCTGCGTCGGCGTGCTTGCACGACAAGCGCCGCTCATCTGGTGCGACATGAGTAGCCCATGACGATTACGGGATATGACGTCCGATAAGATGCTCACCCTATTTCTAATCGGCGCAATAGCCATCCTCCAGGAAATTGCGAACAACGAAAAGTGGCCAAACACGCCTCGTTTTTCCGTGAGATTTTCCTTTTTCTTCATGGAATAGGAGAAG
>JBOIGK010000809.1:0-7203 GCA_050742695.1 Advenella sp.
GCCTACGGGATTCAGACCTATTATATGAATCACAAGCAGTACGCCGAGTTTGCTGTAAAAACGTTCGCCGAGGAAAAGGACATTGTGGGCAAAATGAACGAAAACAATACGTGAATATCACGGGTCCGATTAAAGCTTGGTGTTGACGCCACGTCCGGTTCGCTTCGTAGTCCACTTGCAGGTCGTCGTGGCGACGTCGGCCTGCAGGCCGTGTTCTGCCCTTGCCGGCGGCTATACACTGCAGCCCGCCGCCACATCGGCCCGGTTACCCATGGTAGGCACGAAAGCGTCGCAAAAAAAAGCGTCGAGATCCAGGCCGCGTTCGTGCACCAGCCCCTGGCGCGCGGCATTGATCATACCAGGCGCGCCGCAGGCATAGACCTGATGCTCAGCAAGCGTGGACATGTCATCCATTACTGCCTGGTGCAAAAAGCCGGTACGCCCATGCCACTGATCCCCGGCTTGCGGCTCTGATAACACCGGCACAAAACGGAACCAGGGTAGCCGGTCTTCCCACTTGTACGGCAGCTCAATTTGATACAAGTCCCCAACTCGCCGCACCCCCCAATACAAAACCATCGGCCGGGTGAGTTTGCGCTTGATGGCATCTTCTACAATTGATTTTATCGGTGCAAATCCAGTTCCGCTGGCCAGCAGTACAATAGGCTTTTCTTGTTCTTCACGCAAATAAAATTCCCCGTAAGGCATGGAAATTTCAAGAAAATCGCCTACCGCGAGTCCTCCGACAATTCCTTGTGAAAAAATTCCGCCGGGCACTTGTCTTATATGCAGCTCAACGCCATCGTTCTGATGGGGTGGATTAGCCATGGAAAAATGACGACAACTGCCGTCCTCCAATTTTATACCAAGATACTGCCCAGCCTTGAACTTCACTTTGATACCCGCAGGGAACCGCAGTTGCAAAATGCTCACATCAGCCGTGGCCTGTGTCTTGCGATAGACCTTGGCAATGACAGTCTTCAGACTGCTGTGATCTATCGGCTTGATTTCGCGTACAGCTACGGTCAGTTCCGAACATGGTTTAGCCTGGCACAATAGTATGTATCCTTCTTGCCGCTCTTGTTCGGACAAGCTTGCGCCTGCATCGCCTTGTATTTCTCCTGAAATGAGCCGGCATCGGCAACTGCCACAGACACCCGTACGACACGAATAGGGTAGCTCGTAGCCGGCAGCGAGCGCGCTGTCCAACACCGTCCTATCTGGTTTCCCTTCAAATTCGATATCATGATTCTGGACCTGAATAGTATGAGACATCATCTCTGTTTTCCTTGTATTGTGCTATTGGGCCGCAAGCCCGGCTAACATTTTTATGGTACGCAACGTTGCCGCAGGATCGGCCACGCCCCGGCCAGCAATATCGAAGGCGCAGCCATGGCCAACGCTGCTGAATATGACGCCGGTGCCGACCGACAGCGCGCTGGCCGTCAGGGGGCTGAGTAATTTGATGGGAATATGTCCCTGATCGTGGTACATGGCAAGATAGACGTCGTGCCTGCGCTGCGATAGCATGACATCAGCGCCGGCCGGGCCATCGACGTTATAGCCCATAGCTCGGAGGCGGGCAACCGCCGGTACTGTGATGTGCTGGTCGTCGTCGCCAAACAATCCATCTTCTCCAGCATGGGGATTGATACCGAACACGCCAAGTTGTGGCTGCGCAACGCCCAATCGACGTGTAGCCTCGATGACGGCCACTGCGGCGCCAACCACTAGCTCCGGAGTGAGACGGGCCAGCGCATTATGCAGGCGTTCATGTAGCGTAACATGACCAATACGTAACTGCGGTGAGACCAGTAATAGGAACACATGATCCGCAGGCGCACGCATGAGCTGCGCGATCAGGCCTGGGTATCCCGAAAATTCGATACCAGCAAGATGAATTGAGCTCTCCGAATGCGGGCAACCAATAACGGCATCGACAATACCCTGCTTTGCCAGTTCAACGGCAGCCTGCACATAGGCAACCGTAGCGGCGCCAGCAGATGCCCGCGTTTGACCAGGCAGAAATTCGCATGCTGGCAACGCCGGAACATCGACAAACCAGATATCCTGCGGCGGTCTAGCTACGCGCGGGTTGAACGCAGCCAATCGTGATTGTGGCGAATTTCGCCGGAGGTAATGCTCCAGCACGAACTGGTCGCCTGCCAGCACCAGACTCATATTGCTGCCCTGCAGTGCAATGGCGGCCTTGACGGCAATTTCGGGACCGATTCCATTGGGCTCGCCGATAGCCACTGCAATGTATTTAGCTACACTTGCGGTCATAACGGAATCACCAGCAAGGTATCAATATTGCTGCTATCGCACACCACAACCCTTTCTGCGAACTGAAGGGTGCTATCGGATCGTGCGGCGATGCGATCGATATAACGGCCGGTTGCAAAGATCTCTGTGCCGCCGTCGCGCATAATACGTACCACGATGAAAGGGCTCTCGACTTTGACAGTATCGCCCTGCCGCTCCAGCAACACCGGTGCGCCGATAATATGGCGATACCGCTGATCTTCATAGACGTTGGCATCACGCATGGCTACCACGCGATCCTGTAGCATGGCTCGAGTATCAGCGTAAACAATGCCGGCCTGCAGACCGGCTGCATGATTGTCTGCGGTAGTCACCAAATAAAAACAATGGTCCGGGAAAAAATCGCCCAATTGCTCCAACTGATCGTTATCGATACATCTGGCATAGGCTGCATTCAGCGCAGTCAGGCGCTCTTGAGTAAACACGCTCATCTTTCTCAAATCTCCATGTAACCGCGATAGGCGTTCCAGAAACCTCGTACCGACGCTTCCGTTGTGCGATTATCTTGCGTTTCGATGCTATCGCCGCCCATTTCAAGAATGGCTTTTTCATTCTCCGCACCGGCGATCCCGCGCTGAACAAAACCGCCGACTGCGCCGTCTTCCATTGAGATGAAGCCCGCTGGGCCGGTCAGATTCAATTGCTTGAGTCTCATGCGACGCAGTTCGGGGGAGTCATCGGTAAAGCCGATATAAGTCCAGTTCAGTACAGTCTTATCGATGCCTACCGGCAGAACTTGTCGAATTGCCAGTGTGTTCTGGATTTGCGCAATGACAAAACCGGGAAATACCGAAAGGATCTGCAATGTAATGCCATCGCCAAATTCGTCGCAGCCATCGAGCAGCGTTGGATCGGCCAACGCATATCCCTCTTTGTCAGAGCGCAGTTTTTCTGCATTGTATTCGCTACTTTCCTGCACTGTATGGTCGACCTTGGACCAACTGATGTGATGCGCACCTGTCTCGCTGATAATCACGCCGCCCTTCTGCGACAAGCGATTGATTTTGAAAGTAGTGAAAAACACATGCAGCAGGCTGGCGTGATAACTGTCCTTCACATTTTCCATATATAGCTTCCAGTTATTTGGAATGGTTTGCTTGAAGCGTCCCAGAACCTCGACCGGTCTGGGCAAGACTCGCTCAATTTTTTCCAGCACCGTGTCCCCAAGATATTCTTCAATTGATGGGACTTCGTCATCAAAGCTGCCAAACACCAGACCGGCCGCCGTCGCCGTACGCAGCTTACGTGGGCCATGCTCTTTCTTGCAGAAATCGGACGGCATACCGCCTTTGCCATTGACTCCCTGCTCGAAAGCGACCCCTTTCAGATTACCTTGCAGATCATAACGCCAGGCATGGTACACACAGGTAAAGTCCCGTGCCTTGCCGCTATCCTTCAACGCAATCAGTGCGCCGCGGTGAGCACAGCGGTTCTCGAATGCCTGCAGCTCACCCTCATCGTCGCGCACAACAATGACCGGCGTATTCCCCACAAATGTCGTGCGATAATTGCCGGGTTCTGGTATCTCGGCTTCAAGACACAGGTAATTCCAGGTTGGCCCCTGAAATAAACGCTGCTGTTCCGTGCGATAGATAGCTTCATTGCTATATAGCCAATATGGAACCTGAGTCAACCCCGGCTCCCACGCGCGTGCGTTACTACGCATATCGTTAAGTTTCATTTCCACGATTTACTCCTGTTGCAGATAGGATTTATCTTTAATTCGGCTGGACGCCAGCCTGGTCGATTACTTGCTTCCAGCGAACTCGCTCAGCGGCAACAAAATCTCTCGTTTCTTTTGAAGACTGACCTTCCACTTCAGCGCCTTGGCCAAGAAATTGCTTCTTTACATCTGGCATATTCAGAATATGAACAATCGTGGCATTCAGCTTTTGAACAATTTCATCGGGTGTCCCATGAGGAGCGGCTGCTGCAAACCAGGTAGTGGCATTGAAGCCAGGCAAGCCGCTTTCCGAAATGGTCGGAACATCAGGAAGTAAGGGGCTACGATTGGCCCCAGCTACAGCCAGTATTTTTGTCTTGTGAGCACTATGATATGTGTGCATTGAACTAATGTTGTCAAAGAAAACATCCACTTGTCCGCCCACCAGATCGGTCAATGCAGGTGCAGTGCCTCGATATGGGACAAAAGTGAACTTTGCATCCGCCTGGTCGGCAAACATTGCGGCGGTCAGATGTGACGTTGTGCCATTACCTTGCGTCGCCACGTTGACGCTGCCTCCTTGTCTCTTGACATAGTCGATGAAGTCCCGGGTTGAGTTAACCGGCAAATCGTTTCTCACAGCCAGAACGTTCGGTACCGATGCCAGAACGGTAATCAACGCAAAGCTTTCTGGGTCAAATGGCAGATCTTTATACAGATTCCGATTGATGGCCAACGGGGCGGGTGGCGTCACCAGTAATGTATAGCCATCAGGGTTCGCTTTGGCGACATAGTCAGTTCCAATGTTGCCGCCGGCGCCAGTTCTGTTTTGAATGACGACCGGCTGCCCCCATTTTTCGGCCAGCATCTGCGCGACAATCCGAGGCAACACATCAGCGGTGCCCCCGGCCGGAAAGGGCACGACAATTGTGATGGGCTTATCGGGATAGCTGTCAGACGGACCAGCTATCCCGACAGTACAGGTGCTGATGGACAAACTTGCCAGCAGTGTGCGACAAAAAATACGAGCGTTCATTTAAGTGTCTCTTATTTGGTGGGAAGGAGTTTTTCCTTTCACTACACCTGGAATAGAAAGGCTTGAATAAGAATCGTAGATTTATCCTTGACCTGGGTCAATAAAATTGGATATTATGTGCGCATACCGCACAAATAAAACACCAAAGATCTGAGCAAACTATGACCGCCCCTTTAGATAAAGACTACGTTGCCGGCTTGGAAAAAGGGCTCGCCATCATTGAAGCCTTCGGACTTCGCCATGGGCCCCTGACACTCAGCGAGGCAGCCGAAATCACCGGCCACTCGCGAGCGTCGGCCCGCAGGTCGATGTTGACATTGCAAAAGCTAGGGTACGTAGAGTCTGATGGCCGGTACTTCCGGCTTGCCCCACGTACGCTAAGACTGGGATACGCGTACGTGACCTCCAGTTCACTATCAAAACAGGTACAGCCGATTCTTGAATCCGTTAGCGAACGAACTCAAGAATCCAGTTCGTTCGCTGTTCAGGACAACACAGATGTGGTGTTCGTTGCGCGTGCGGCCACACGCCGCAGCTTGTCGAACGGACTGGGACTGGGTTCACGCTTGCCAGCCCATTGCGCAGCGACCGGCCGCGTATTACTGGCGGCCCTGCCACGGCAAGAGGCAGAATTACTACTGAATCGGATGCACCGCCAGAAACTGACGCCACACACTCGCACCGAGATTCCAGCACTTATGGCGCTACTTGATGAAGTAAGTGCTTTAGGATATGCCATAAGTAATGAAGAGATTGAACTTGGCGTGCGTTCAATTGCAGTACCGGTCCGCGATAACACCGGCAAAACGGTCGCCGCCATGAGTTTAGTTGCGTCCACATCACGTCACTCTTTGGACAGCATGATTGTAAATTTATTGCCTGAATTGGGAAGTGCCCGACAAAGGCTAGGGACATTACTATAAGCGCCTGCGCTATGAATCCAAGAATTTGTGACGACGGAGACATGAATTGTAAGACGCGACTGCGTAGACGGTATCTTGCGTCAGGCGTCTGTACAGATCTCCGGGGCCTGAAGACGGCAAGCGCAACGAACAATTGCATTGCGCAACGAAAACGCCACGACTATTGGCGTGGTTTCTGAAACTCCCGGGCCTCCCTCCACCGGGCAATGATTGTTCCAATAGCGTCAACATGCGAAGGCGGCAGTCCTTGTATCGCTGACAATGTCCTCGAAAAACGTGGTGCCGGTGCAGGTTGCACGACGCCGTGAATGTCGACAACCGACTGTCTTGCAATGTTATGCGGATGCGAAGACGCTTCGCTCAGAGACAGTACGGGCGTGAGGCATGCATCGGATCCGTCAAAAATCCTCACCCATTCGTCTCTCGTCCGGGAACTGAAAATACGCGCCATCTCAGCTCGCAAAGCCGTCCACCGCGACTGATCGTTCTGGGCCTCGACCCAATCGCCTGTCAATTCCAGTCGTTTGCATAACTCGGAAAAAAACTGCGGCTCAATGGCACCAACGCTGATATGGCGTTTATCCGCTGTTTCGTATACACCATAATACGGCGCTCCGCCATCGAGCATGTTTTTACCTCGTTGCTCAACAAATGTACCCTTCAGCCCGCTTGCCATGAAATGTGTCATCATCGAAAGCGAACCGTCGGTAATAGCCGCATCAATGACCTGTCCTCGCCCGGAAGTGCTGGTCTCATACAAAGCAGCGAGAATGCCAACGACCAGGTAAAGTGCTCCTCCGCCATAATCGCCGACAAGATTAAGCGGTGGAACAGGAGGGCCATCGGCCGCCCCAATCGCGTCCAGCGCACCGGTAAGCGAAATATAGTTGATATCATGGCCCGCTGTCTTGGCCAATGGCCCGCATTGCCCCCATCCCGTCATACGGGCATAGATCAACCGCTTGTGCTGTTCCATCACCAGCTCGGGACCAAATCCCAGGCGCTCCATTACACCGGGTCGAAAACCTTCCACAAGAACATCGGCGTGCTTTACCAAGGCATGGATCTGATCAAGGGAAGCGGGATCCTTCAGATTTGCATGCACCAGTGTACGCCCACGGTTAACGATGCTATTTTTGTCACCGAAGGCGCCCCCGGGCCGATCCACTGTCACCACGTCGGCGCCCATGTCGGAAAGCAACATGCAAGCAAAGGGTCCCGGACCCAGACCAGCAAACTCAACCACTCGAAGACCG
>JBOIGK010000810.1:0-2037 GCA_050742695.1 Advenella sp.
GCGTAAGCGTGGCCTGCAGCAGTGACAGGACCGCCAGCAGCAGCAAGACGTTAAAAGCCAGGCCCAGGGTAGAGAACACACCGAACACGTGGTAATAAATGATCATGAAGACCGCGATCATCAGGAAACCGTAAAGGGTGGAATCGAATCCCATCCGGATATTATCGGCGCCCAGGCTTGGGCCGATGGTGCGCTCTTCGATAATGGACATGGGGGCGGCCAGCGAACCTGCGCGCAGCAGCAGGGCAGTATCGGCGGCCTGCGTGGCATCCATGCTGCCTGAAATTTCAACCTGGCCGTTCGGGATTTCGCTGCGAATAACAGGAGCGGTCACGACCTGACCTTTGCCATTCTCAAACAGAATGATGGCTAGGCGTTTGCCGATATTGTCGCGGGTGGTGTCACGGAAAATACGTGCGCCCTTGTCGTCCAGCGTGAGGTTGACTGTCGGCTGCTGGGTTTGCTGGTTACGCCCGGATTGGGCATTTTCCAGGTTCTCGCCAGTCAGCAATACCTGGCGGCGGACCAGCACTGTCCGACCGTCGGTATCCTTGAAACTTTCCAGCCCGAAAGGCACGGTGCCGGTGGCCATGGCGTTTTGCGCGGCTGGCGAATCATCGACCATGCGCAATTGCAGGGTGGCGGTGCGGCCCAGAATTTCCTTGGCTTTGGCTACATCCTGAATGCCTGGTAGTTGCACGATGATGCGGTCCAGTCCCTGTTGCTGAATAATCGGCTCGGCCACGCCCAGTTCGTTGATCCGGTTGTGCAGGGTCAGGATATTCTGTTTGAGGGCGGTGTCCTGGACCCGGGCAATTTCGGTCGGAAGGATGGTGCCGGCCAGCAGAAATTTGCCGCCTGACTGACTGGAGGTAAACTCCAGCTCATTGGTGCGGGTACGCAGCACATCCTGCGCCTTGTTTCTGTCTTGCTCAGAGGCGAAGGTGGCAGTAATGCGGCTGTCGGCGTTGTTGACCGAGTCCACTGCGACACGTGCATCGCGCAAAATGGAACGGATGTCTGTGGTCAGGGACTCATAGCGGGCAGCCAGTGCACCCTGCATATCTACCTGTAGCAGAAAATGCACACCACCGCGCAAATCAAGACCCAGGTACATGGGGTTGGCGCCGATGGCGCTCATCCAGTCCGGAGAGGCTGACAGCAGATTCAGCGCCACGGTATAGGACGGGTCATCCTTGACGGGGTTGAGCGCGTTGTCCAGTACGTCGCGAGCCTTCA
Source organism: Advenella sp. (assembly GCA_050742695.1). GTDB lineage: Bacteria > Pseudomonadota > Gammaproteobacteria > Burkholderiales > Burkholderiaceae_B > Advenella. The sequence continues at coordinate 1,240 of JBOIGK010000810.1, forward strand.
GCTGTGCGTCGGTATTGGCCAGGCGGACCCGAACGGTGCCGGCAGGGCCGTTTTGTTGAAAATAGGTGCCGGAAAAGGCAATATTGTTCTGCCGCAGTATGTCCTCTACCTGACCCATGGTCTGCGTGGTGACTTTTTGCGTCACCTTGGCGCTGGACACCTGCACTGCCGGTGTTTCACCAAAAAAATTGGGGGCGGTATACAGGATGCCGATAATCAGGGCAACCAGTACCGTAATGTATTTCCAGAGGGGATAGCGGTTCATACCGTAGCCGTTTTCGATAAGGGGTTGAAACAGGGGGCCGGACAAAAAGCGGGGCGGTGGTTACCGCCCGCCTGTTGCCGGATTACAGCGATTTGACTGTGCCTTTTGGCAGTACCGTGGTCACTGCGATGCGTTGTACCAGCACCTCGACGGGTTTGTCTGCCTGGTTGGATATTTCAACTGTCAGGTAGTTGTCTGTGACTTTGGAAATCTTGCCCAGAATGCCGCCGGCAATAATCACTTCGTCACCCTTGGCAAGAGCGTCGATCATGGCCTTGGTTTCTTTCTGGCGTTTCATTTGCGGACGAATCATCAGGAAGTACAGCACCACGAACATCAGGATGATAGGCAGAAAACTTGTCAGACCGCCCATGATGCCGCCGGCTGGCGCAGCCTGTGCCAGGACCAGCGTAGATAAATTGCTTGTAAGCATAAGAAAGACTCCCGTAAGTGTAAATTAACCGAATATTGTAGCCTTTTCTGGGCTAGTCAATGCCTTTTGACCGATCGGTGAAAAATTGTTCCTGCCACTG
>JBOIGK010000811.1:0-3940 GCA_050742695.1 Advenella sp.
GTCATAAACTGTTCATCTGAACCATTGAGAGAAAGCCATTTATGAATAAAAATATTGACTTGATCTATTTCAATGCGGGCGGCGGCCATCGGGCGTCGGCCCGGGCCCTTGAGGCAGTGCTCAAAAACAGCCATCCTCACTGGAACGTCAGGCTCGTCAACCTGTTTGAAGTACTCGATTCCCGGCAGGTATATAAACGGGTTACCGGCGTCGCTCCCGAGGAATTTTATAATCGGCAACTGGCCAAAGGCTGGACCATGGCCATGACGCCGGAACTGCGTATTCTGCAGGCGTTTATTCGGCTGACCCACCAGGTAATGGTCAAACGGCTGCAGGAACACTGGATTGAAACCGAGCCCGACATGGTGGTCTCGCTGGTTCCGAATTTTAACCGGACTATGTACGAAAGCCTTGTTTCATCGCTGCCAGGCGTGCCTTATGTCACCATTCTGACCGATCTGGCCGACAATGCACCCCATTTCTGGATTGAAAAAAACCAGCAACAACATTTCATTTGCGGTACCGACAAGGCGCTGGAACAAGCCCGTGCCGCAGGCCATCCCGATTCCCATATCCATGCAAGCTCGGGTATGCTGCTGCATCCTGATTTCTACAAAAAACCCGAGATTGATCGCCGCGAGCAGTTGATCGCAGCCGGCTTTGATCCGGACAAACCGGTGGGCTTGGTCATGTTCGGCGGTCACGGTTCAAAAACCATGATCAAGATCGCCAAACAGCTCTCTGATGTACAGATGATCTACATTTGCGGTCACAACGCGGCGCTGTTCAAAAAAATCAGCAAGATGCAGACGCGCGCACACAAGCTGGTAGAAGGGTTCACGACGCAAATGCCCATCTTCATGGAAATGGCCGATTTCTTTATCGGCAAGCCTGGCCCCGGCAGCATCAGTGAAGCCATCCGCAAGGATATGCCCGTCATTATCGTCTGCAACAAATGGACCATGATCCAGGAGCGCTATAACGGCGAATGGGTCACGAAAAACGGCTTGGGCATTGTGCTGCCCAGCTTTGCGAAAACCAACGCGGCAGTGCATCACTTACTGGAAAATCTCGATAGTTATCGGGAACGGGTTAAAGCGCAAGACAACCAGGCCGTATTCGAAGTACCCGACATTCTCGCGCGTATCCTGGCGCAAAACGAGATCGCAGAACAGGCACCCCTGCCCTCTGCCAGCACCACCGACTAACCTTGACGGGGGCAAAAGCCCCCTTTTTTTCGGCTACATTATGGCTACCGTTAGGAACCACATTAAAAGCCATGCAATGGGCTGGGAATAAAGGGTTGCATATTAAAGGCTGCATTAACGGCCGCCAATAGGTATATCCACGTTGAACTGCAATAAGCCGTTGTCACTGTTCACGGCACGTTGTGCCTTCAACTTGAGCAAAACCGACTCCAGCTTGTAGCTTTGTTCCACACCGAAGCGCTGTTCGGAAGCGCCGTTAAACACCCGACTGTTTTCAAACGTGCCCGACACTTGCGACTGCGTATCCAGCGGATAGGTCAACTTGACCTGGTTGCGAATGGCGCGGTCCGACAACGGATCCTGCGACAGCCTGGACAAATCCATGTAGTGGGCGCTGGTCAGCTCGTTGGAGAACTGCAAGGTGGCCAGATCGAACACTTTGGCCCGATAGGCAAACATTGAGCGCCAGTTTGAATTGTCTTCATACTTGCCCGCATTCACAGTCAGTCGCAAATCTCCCATGTCATCCAGGGCGTAGCTGGCGCCAAGGCCAACGTTCTTGAGCGAGCGGGCCAATTGCACTTGTGTGTCTACCGAAGCCGAGTCGCTCAATCCATAGCGCACAGCGGTATTGGCGGCGCCACTGCCGAAGTCAAAGCTGGCACTGTCGCCCGCGGCGGCTGAATAATCCATGGCCCCGGCCGCCGTGGAATAGGCCAACTGGTTACTATCGATAAACCAATTGTCCTGCGTGCCGTCCGGCTGCCGGCTCAACTGCATGCCGCCGATTCGAAAGCCACTCTGGCCGATCGGGGTCACAACCTGATTGGACCCCAGCGAGATCCGGTTTCGGTCCTCGGTCGTCAGATTCCAGCTACGCGTATCGGTGGAAAAATTTTGCACGGGTTTGAGCTTAATTCTGGATGATGGCCTGCGCAACGCGACGGCGCCCGGACCCGTCATGAACGGGCCGATACCGGATTCGTACTGATAATTTTCCCAGTTGTCCACGCCACGCAAAGCGTCGGCAGTGACCAGTTGCTCAAGTGGCACGGCCTCTCCAGACACAGGCGCATCGATTGGCTCGTCCACCGGCAGCAGAATAATTTTGTTTTTTTCCGGATCGAATGGCCAGACGGGCTGCAACTCGGTCGCGGCCCCCGATGCACTATCGGGGCTAACAGCCTGCACACTGCGCGGCGCGTCATCGCCCATTGCATATGTGATGGTTTGGGCGGACAATGAGCCGGCAGGAAAAATCAGAAAAGAAATAAAGCTAGCAAAAATTGTCCTAAGTTTCAAACTTGTCAGAATCCTCGTTTATAGACTTACTATAAAACGCCACTATGACACTGGCGCCACACCACAATTAAAACCTGTTGCGCAAGCTCATCAAGGCATTTTTATAGACAGAAAGATCAACGCCGACACCCACGAAGCTAAAGCCCTGCTGGATATAAGCGGCAGCCTCGTCGGGCACGACCGCAAGAATACCACTGGCTTTGCCGGCAGCGGCGGCCACTTTATGAACATGGGCAATGGCCTGTTGCACCTCTGGATGCTGCGGTTGCCCCAGATACCCATAGGCGGCCGACAGATCGGACGGGCCAATGAAAATGGCATCGACGCCGTCTACGGCAACAATGTCTTCTACCGCTTCCACGCCCGCACGGCTCTCAATTTGCAAGATCACGCCGATATGGTCATTGACCTGCTTGAAGTAATCTGCCTCGGTGCCGTAGGCACTGGCCCGGGTCATGCCGGCAACGCCACGCACACCGGCCGGCGGATAGCGTGTTGCCGCCACTGCATATTCAGCCTGCTCGCCAGACTCAATGAACGGAATCAGTAAGTTGTAAAAACCAATATCCAGATACTGTTTGATCAAGGTCTGGTCATTGACCGGCGGACGGCCGATGCCCGCACTGTTGCTGGAGTTGATGGCCTGCAACTGGGCAGTCAGCGCAGGAATGTCGTTGGGCGCATGCTCGCCGTCCAGCAGCAGCCAGTCGTAACCGCAAACGCCCGCCACTTCAGCAAGCATGGGACTGGTGGTGCTCAGCCACGTGCCGATGAGTGTTTCACGGGCCAGCAATTTCTGGCGAAAGGTATTGGGTATCTGCTGTTTCATGTCAGGACGTATCTGCTCGGTTAATAAATATTGACTATTAAATGTTAAATGCCCGGTTGCCGCTGGCAGACCGGGCCCAGGGTTTTATCAGATGCCGCCCATCAGCATATACTTGATGACCAGGTAATCGTCGATACCATAGTGAGAGCCCTCACGACCCAGGCCGGATTGCTTCACGCCGCCAAACGGAGCCACTTCAGTAGAAATCAGACCCGTATTAATGCCCACGATGCCGTATTCCAGTTGATCAGCGACTCGCCAGACGCGTCCCAGATCACGTGCATAAAAATAGGCGGCCAGGCCAAACTCGGTATCGTTCGCCATTTTGATGACATCTTCGTCTGTTTCGAATTTGAAAACGGGCGCCAGTGGGCCAAAAGTCTCTTCACGGGCAAACGCCATATCCTGCGTTGCATCGCCGATGACCGTAGGTTCAAAAAATAACCCGCCCAGCTTGCTGCGTTTACCACCCGTCAGAACCTTAGCCTTGTGTCCCAGGGCATCGCTGATATGGCTTTCGACTTTTTCCACTGCCTTCTCGTCGATCAGCGGACCAATCTGCACATTCTTGCCGGTGCCGTCGCCCTCGACCAGTTTTTCA
>JBOIGK010000812.1:0-9891 GCA_050742695.1 Advenella sp.
AGTTGGTCACGATGAAGTACATCACGCCCGCCAGCATGATGCGCCGCCGCCCGTAGCGGTCGGACAAAGGCCCGATCAGCCAGGTCAGACACGCGCCGCCCAGAATATACAGCGACATGGACGAAGCAACCCAGGCATCGTCTACGCCATATTCGGCGGTGATGGTAAGCATGGCGGGCTGAACCATATCGTTGCCGATATAGGCGGACAGTTCATACAGCACCATGGCCAGGGGAAACAGCAGCATCGAAAGGCTGATAAACCGTTTGTCGGAGGGCTTGCGCGAAGAGGGAGGCATGGGGAAACAACCAGGAAGATGAGCCGAATTATAGCAAGGCGGCAGTGCGACTGTGATTTAACCACTAAAATAAAGGGTTCTTTGATCAGCGACAAGTATTGTGCCTAGTACAATTGCAATAATTGTCCATTCTGTGTTTTTTTATTCCCCCTGAAGGTACGTTTTACAATGGCCGCATTTCTGGAAGGCAAAGTCCTCAGCATCCACCACTGGACAGACAGACTGTTCAGTTTTACCACCACCCGTGATCAGGCATTGCGTTTTTCCAACGGGCATTTCACCATGATTGGTCTGCCTGTCAATGGCAAACCGCTGCTGCGTGCGTATAGTATTGCCAGCGCCAATTATGAAGATCACCTGGAGTTTCTCAGCATCAAGGTGCCTGACGGTCCGCTCACCTCGCGCCTGCAGCATATCCAGGTGGGCGACAGCATCATTGTGGGCCGCAAGCCCACGGGAACACTGTTGGTGGACTATCTGCTTCCCGGCAAGCGCCTGTATATGCTGGCCACCGGAACCGGGCTGGCCCCCTTTATGAGCCTGATTCGCGATCCGGAAACCTACGAGCGTTTTGACGAGGTCATCCTGGTGCACGGGGTACGTTTTGCCAACGAGCTGTGCTATCACGACTACATTACGAATGAATTGCCCAAGCACGAGTTCCTGGGTGAAATGGTCTCGGAAAAGCTCAAGTACTACCCCACGGTCACGCGTGAGCCATTTCGTAATGAAGGCCGGATCACTGCGCTGCTGGAGTCCGGCAAGCTGTTTACAGACCTGGGCGTGCCCGCCCTGAACCCCGAGACTGACCGCGCCATGATTTGTGGCAGCCCCGAGATGCTGCGCGACCTGAAAACGGCGCTGGAGCGTCGTGGTTTCAGCGAAGGCAACACCTCGCGCCCAGGTGCGTTTGTGATTGAACGGGCATTTGCTGAACAGTAACGCTGTTTATTGGCCAAGCGCCAATCTGGAGTTTGCCAGGGCCTGTCGGCCGTTTTGCCGCCACCGGCGCAGGCATACGGCCGGTGGCGCCTGACAGCGGTCCGAACTAGAGATACTAACTGCCGCTAAACATGCCGCCAGCGCGTTACGGCAGGCAGGCTGCGCTATGTCTATGCCGGCTCCCTGGCCGGGCGAAACAGCGTCAGTGACTTGCGCGCACGGGTGCAGGCGACGTAATACCGGTTGCGCTCCACGTCGGGCGCGTCGGTCTGGCTGCGGAATGTCGTCTCTGCGGTGTCATAGACCAGTACGTGATCATATTCATGACCTTTGGCTTCGGTGACCGTAAGCAGGGGCACGCCACCGCGTGTACTGCAACGGGCCGCCACGGCTGCCAGTACTGCGGGCCATGCCTGCATTGGCATCGGCTGTTGCTGCAAATACATTAATAATCCTTCCCAGCCCTGTAGCAGCGATTCGTCCAGCAGTCGCTGCGGCGTGGTCAGGTTCCGGAACAAATCGGCCTGCCGTGCGAACGTCAGCAGCGCTGCGGCGGCGCCAGCGTCCGGCGCTTGCGGCGTGGTCAGCCATAGCTGCAGGGCATGCTTCAGGCTGGGGCCGAACACCGCTTCGCGTGCAGCGAGCCAGTTTTCCATGTACATGCGCAAATTGCCGGGCGTTAACCCAGTTTGCGCCAACTCACGCACCGTGTCAGGCGCCAGGCAGCCGGGTAGCGAAGAGAATTGTCGCAAAGCCAGCGGCAGGGTGCGCAACTGAGCGGTGGCTTGCGGAAAACGCAAGGCATACAGGATGGTCGCAATGCCGATAGCCGGCGTGCTTGCCAGCGGCCAGGCCAGTTTGATCGAGGCGGGCGCGTGACACAATAGGGAAAATGCCGCACGAATCCGGTCCGGACCATGCCGACAGACGATACTTTGTTTGCCCAGGGGGGCCAGTGCGCCGGCGTCCTCCCAGTTGCCACTGCAGTACATCACCGGCGTATCGGAGACGACGCCCGAGGTAATGGTTCGCTGTGTGAGTTCTCCTGCCAGCGTGGCCAGTTCCGGACCGAAGCGATAGCTGGTCAGGCTGTTTACCCGCCTGGCGGAAAAATCCCGGACAAAGGCGTCGAAAACCAGCTCGGTATTGGCGCCGCGCCAGGCAAAGATGGTTTGGTAACGGTCGCCCACGGCCATCAGCCTGTGGGCGTGCCGGCCAATGCGCGACAGCAGCATCAATTGCAGGGGCGTGGTGTCGTGAAACTCGTCGATCAGCACAAACTTGTAGGCAGCGGCACTGCCCGGTAGTTCGGCGCCATTGTCCAGCGCTTCAAGCAAGTCATAGGAGGCCTCGGATACCAGGCGAAAGCCATACATGCCTTTGCTGCGCTCGGGCTTATAGGCCGGATCCAGCAGGGCGTCGTCCGGATCACTCGCTTCGGGCTTCCAGTGGGCGCGCAGGGCATCGTAGCGACGGAAAACGGCGCGCACCAACTCGGGCGGATGGTGCAGGCCATCGCCGAATGCGGCCTGTTCTTCCTCTGTCGATTCGGCCTGCCAGGCCAGGGATGCCCGGTAATAATCCAGATCGGACATCAGTTTTTCCATGGCGTCTGTGGACAAGGCGGGCGCCTGCAACGTCACGGCGTCGTCCTGTTCGGACCTATCCTGCAGGTCCTGGCAGACATCGCTCACCAGATCGGGCAGCAGATCGGTCACAATGGCATTGCGATCCAGCACATAGCGTTCGTCGCCCAGGCGCCGCAATAAAAAGTGCGCCAGGCCGTCAATGGTAAAGATGTGCAGATTCGTATTGACTCCCGGTTCCAGGCGTCGCGTGCGCATATAGTTTTGCAGGACGTCACGGCCGGCACGGCTGAAGGTGACCAGCAACGTGCGGCCCTGTGTCACGCACTGCTCTGCTTCCTGGGCAATCAGCGTCGTTTTGCCGCTGCCGGCCACCCCTTCGATCAGCAAGGCACGATCGGAGTATTGGTCAAACAGAAGCGGAGAGCTTATCATATTGAAAATAAATAAAAAATTAACTGCATTAATGTGTACCGAAAGTAAATTCTCAAATAACTGTCTGCTGTCTTGAGGCTGCCTGCGGGAGTCGTCATAATAGCAATAATCAGGGTAAAGAGCGGGCCAAATGCCTGGGCTGCGCTACCCGACATCAACAAATCATCAATCAGGAGCCAATATGACCGACCGTACCCAGGTTCACAGCCTTCAGATCGCCACCGTGCTGAAAAATTTCATTGATCAGGAAGCCCTGCCGGGCACCGGTGTAGACGCCGACGCGTTCTGGAAGGGACTGGATGCGCTCATCAACGAGCTGGCGCCGGAAAACAAGGCATTGCTGGCCGAACGCGACCGCATCCAGGCCAAAATGGATGAGTGGTACCGCCAACATCCCGGCAAGATTGCCGACATGCAAGCCTATAAAGCCTATCTGAAGGAAATCGGCTATCTGAAAGACGCGCCTGCCACCGTGCAGGTCAATACCAGCAACGTTGATTACGAAATTACCAACCAGGCCGGCCCGCAATTGGTGGTGCCTATTACCAACGCCCGTTATGCGTTGAACGCTGCCAATGCGCGTTGGGGCAGCCTGTATGATGCCCTGTACGGTACCGATGCACTGAGCGAAGATGACGGTGCGACGCGTGATGGCGGCTATAACCCCAAGCGCGGCGAAAAAGTTATTGCCTTTGCCCGTGACTTCCTGGATCAGACCATTCCGTTGAAAAACGGCTCGCACAAGGATGCCACAGCCTATACTGCAGAAAACGGAGCGCTGTCCGTCACGCTGGCCGATGGCAGCAAAACCACGCTGGCCGATGCAAACCTGTACCTGGGACACCGGGGCGATGCGGCTGCGCCCGAGGCGCTGATTTTCCGCCAGAACGGCTTGCATTTTGAAGTGCAGATCGACAAATCCAATCCTATCGGCAAACAGGACAAGGCGGGCGTCAAGGACGTCCTGCTTGAGGCCGCGCTCTCCACCATCATGGACTGCGAAGACTCGATCGCGGCCGTGGACGCCGAAGACAAAGTGCTGGTGTATCGCAACTGGCTGGGCCTGATGAACGGCACGCTGGCCGAAGAAGTGTCCAAAGGCGGCAAAACCTTCACCCGTAAACTCAATCCCGATCGCCAGTACACCGGCAAGGACGGCAAACCAGCCACGCTGGCCGGTCGCTCGCTCATGTTCATTCGCAACGTGGGGCACCTGATGACCAATCCCGCCATTCTGGACAAGGACGGCAATGAAACGCCCGAAGGTATCCTGGATGCCGTGTTTACCAGCCTGGTGGCCATGCATGACTTGAAGCGCGACGGCGGCAACTCGCGCAAGGGTTCTATCTATATCGTGAAACCCAAAATGCACGGGCCCGATGAAGTGGCGTTTGCCAGCAAGCTGTTTGGTCGTACCGAACAGTTGCTGGGACTGGCGCCCAACACCATCAAAATGGGCGTGATGGACGAAGAGCGTCGCACCAGCGCCAATCTGAAAGCGTGTATCGCTGCTGCGGCCGATCGCGTGGCGTTCATCAACACCGGGTTCCTGGATCGTACCGGTGATGAAATGCATACCTCCATGGAAGCCGGCCCCATGATCCGCAAAGGGGACATGAAAAAATCGTCCTGGATCGATGCCTACGAAAAACGCAACGTGTTGTTCGGCCTGGCTTGCGGGCTGCAGGGCAAATCGCAGATCGGCAAGGGCATGTGGGCCATGCCCGACCTGATGGCTGATATGCTGGCGCAAAAGGGCGCGCAACTGAAGGCCGGCGCCAATACCGCATGGGTTCCTTCGCCAACAGCGGCCACTTTGCATGCGCTGCACTATCATCAGACCGACGTGGTGCAAGTGCAGAACAGCCTGAAAAATGATACTGACGAGCGTCTTGACGCTTTGCTGACCATCCCTGTTGCCGACAACACCAACTGGTCCGACGCCGAGAAACAGCAGGAACTGGACAACAATGCCCAGGGAATCCTGGGTTACGTGGTGCGTTGGGTCGACCAGGGTGTCGGCTGCTCCAAAGTGCCCGATATCCATAACGTTGGCCTGATGGAGGACCGCGCCACGCTGCGCATTTCCAGCCAGCATATGGCCAACTGGCTGCGTCACGGTATCGTGACCGAAGAACAGGTCATGGAAACCATGAAACGCATGGCCGGTGTCGTTGACAAACAGAACGAAGGCGATGCCCTGTATCGTCCCATGACTGGCAACTTTGAAACGTCACCAGCATTTCTTGCTGCATGCGATCTGGTCTTCAAGGGCGTACAGCAGCCCAATGGCTACACTGAGCCCCTGTTACACCAGTGGCGTCAGAAAGCCAAGCAGCAGTATGGCATCAAATAAGGTACTGCTTATTGCTTCGCGCTCATTTTAAGCGCGGGCAGGAGCTTCGGACCGGCCCTTTAGGGGGCCGGTTTTTTTATGGCGTGCCCAGCATGGGCGCACTCCTGTGGGTGCAAGTTCCGCCATAAGTAGATCATAGCGAATGAAGTGAAGCGCAACTGCAAACCGCAGTAAGAATCTCCTATCTTTAGGTATGGGAGGAGATCAAGCGTCGGTTTTCGAAGGTATCTGCTCAGCCGATGTCTATTCGAAGAGTGTGATGGTTCTTACCATCACCTCACCCGGGTTCAATAGGTGTTCAAGCCGGTCAACTGCCCGTTGTCATTCACCAAACTGTGAATGCGCTTCCATGGCTCGCAGCGAATACACATAAGCGGCACCTGCATTCAGCGCAATGGCCGTGCCCAACGCATCGCTCAGTTCCGCCTCGGTTACGCCGGCTTTGCGTGCGGCGTTGGCGTGAGCGGCGATGCAACTGTCGCAGCGCGTCGTTACGGCAACGGCAAGCGCAATCAGTTCGCGCGTTTTTGCATCCAGCGCGCCATTGGCCCCTTGCGCGGCATTCAATGCCTGAAAGGCTGACAGCATTTTCGGATTGTTCTGGGCAAAGGGCGTCACTGCGGCCTTTGTATTTTCCATTTGGTTAACCCAATTGTTCAGCATAAGTAAACTCCATGATGTTGATAAAAAAAAGAAGCATCTGCCCTGTTGAGCAGGATGCGGGAAAAGCACAAACAGTGTGCGGGCCGCGCATGTATGCGGCAGGCCCGGTGCAGCAGATAGGACGTGTCTGCTCTTGATTCATAGAATCAATGAGATAACGACTTGAGCGCTTCGGGATCGATGTTGTTCCGATAGCCCTCGATGTCCTGTTTTACGTATGCGGTAAAAGCATCGGTAGACAGGTCTTTTTCCAGAGCGCCATCCTGCCGGATGATCTTGACGTTTTTGGGATCGGCCAGCGCCCTGGACAAGTGCTGCGCAAGTGTATCCACGATCGTTCTCGGCGTTCCTTTCGGGGCAGCCAGTCCATACCACTGCGTGACAACAACAGGGATACCGAGCTCCTTGAAGGTCGGAACATCGGGCAGGCTTGGGTTGCGTTGCTCGCCGGTCAGGGCCAGCAGGCGCAATGCGCCATTGCGTGTCTGGCCGACCAGCGGCGGCGCAGTTGCGAAGAAAGCTTCGGTTTGTCCGCCCATCAGATCGGTAATGGCCGGACCGGAGCCACGGTAGGGCACATACAGGATTTTGGCCTTGGTTTTCAGCTTGAGCATTTCAAGCCCCATATGGGCTGCGCCGCCAGGCGAGGTAGAACCCACGGTGACTTCGTTATTTGCCGCATAGTCAAAAAATTCCCTTGCGGTTTTGAACCTGGAGTTCTTTCCTACGAAAAGACCATGCGGTGCTTCAACTGCAGCACCGATCAGTTCGAAATCATCGGGTGCTTTATAGGGAAGATCCTTGCGTACGACAGGCGCTACGGCGATATTGCCGCTCATGGCCAGCAACAGCGTGTAGCCATCGGGTCGGCTTTTGGCTACGTCGGCAGCGGCAATGTTGCCGCCTGCGCCGGGCTTGTTCTCCACCACTACCGACGTACCCAGGCTCTTACTGATGGACTCGGCAATCAGGCGTCCGTACAGATCACCGCCGCCGCCTGGTGGAAAGCCGACGACCAGTTTAATGGTCTGGCTGGGATATTGGCTGGCAGCGCTAGCGGGCAATACCGTGAGCATGACAGCGAACAGCAGCGCCTTTGAGCAGGCGTCTAGAATGCGATGAAGCATGGTGGTCTCCTTTTGGATTCGGATCGAGCGATAAAAAGACAGCATATTCAACGAACAACAGATAGCAGAGAGCAACGGAAGCGGTAGAGCTCAAAGCAGTGAAGCAGCGCGAAGCGCAGCCGCCCATGGGCAATGCCTGTGCCGACTCACTACGAAAATCAGTAAAACAGATCGGGCGTTGGCGGCGTGAAGGCGGCCTGGGGCGGGTTGTGCTGCTGCCTGGCGCACCATGCGCCGATGGCCACTGCCTTTTGCTCGGTAATGCCCGGGGCCAGATTGCGTAACCTGCCCTCCAGCCCTGTCCAGTCAAATGGCGCCTCGGGGTCTCCTTGACGAATGTCGTGGGTGGCCGAAATGGTCTTGCCATTTTTGAAGCGGATGGTAACGGTGCCGGGGCGACGATCGGGAAAGGCCTCGGCGTAGTCGGGCCGGGCCTGCAGGGTGATCCTGTCGGCCAGTGCCAGCAGGTGAGGATCGGCCAGGTCAGGATTTTCGGTCTCCTGGATGCCCAGTTTGCCGGTCAGCAGCAGGATGGCCACGCAATAGCGGCCACTAAAGCAGGTTTCTGCGGGTTTGACCGGCCAGTCCACCTTGGCGATGCGCAAGGCTTGCGGAAAGATGGCGATGTCGACTGATTCAATGTCGTCTGTCCGGACATCATGAGTATTGATGAGGGCCTGGGTGGCATCGACCACAGTGAACAGTTGTCCGCAGGTGGGCCATGGCTTGATGGTGGTCGAGCTGATCCGATCCGTGACGCCCAGGTCCCGATCCAGCAGGGCCGGATCGCCTTGGCCATGCAGCAGAGCGTAAAGACCGCGAGTGCCATTCATGAAGTGTTGCGCGCCGCGGTACCCTGCCTGCGCGGCATAGGCCGCCGTCAGGCCATTTCTGACAGCAAAGGCCGGGTGCAGGGCCTTTGATTCATGGGCCTGATCATCGACAAACTGCCACAGGCCCGCAGCCTGGGTCGCGGCAATGCCCAGAGCATGGTGAATCCGTACTGCATCCAGGCCAAGTGCCACGGCGCTGGCCGCTGCCGCGGCCAAAGAACCAGCAGTGGCGGTCATGTGGAATTTTCCGGCGTGACCAGATCCCAATACCTCGCCGGCACGAATGGCAACATCGTAGCCCGCCACAATGGCGGCTTCAAACTGCTGTTGCGTCATGGGCAGTGATGTGGCAAGGGCCAGCACAGGCGTGACAGTTACGATGCCTGGGTGCAGCATGGCTGTGCGATGGGCGTCGTCGATTTCACGCAGGTGGGTGATGCCGGCATTGCAGAACGCGGCACCCATGAGTGAAACTGCGCTGGTGCCGCCGAAAACGGCGGCGTTGCTCTGGCCAGGGTACAGTGTGGCGGCTAGCTTGCGCAGATCGTGGCTGCCCGCCATGGCCGCCCCGGAATAACCGGCGGTGAACCAGTCAAGCAGAGATTGCGCGATCCGATGTCGTGTATCTGCAGACAGCTTTCGATTGGCAAGCGAGGCCAAATAGGCGCTTAACCGGTTTTCCGGTGTACCCATGTTATCTCCATTTCATTCAATGAAATAAATTTTATTGTATGAATCAAATCTAACACAGGATATTGCAAAGTACAATAAAAGATGACCCGCAGCTCTAGCCTTTTTCGTTATATCTTTATAAAGTCGCAGAGCCGGTTATGCGCGTAGGCCTAGAGTCAAAGCCGTTCTCCGCCAGGGTGCGTATCGCCACTTCGGCGGCGGCAATCTGTTGTGCTTCTGTCTGCCGGTTCAAAATGCTGGTGATCTGAATCGCGCCAAGCAGGCGCCCGTGTGGTTCCGATACCGGTACGGAAATGGAAGCCAGTTCCGGCGATCGTTCAGCCCTGGTGATGGCATAGCCGTTTTTCAGCACTTCTTCGGTCCTGGGTGACGAACCATCGGTAAAAGCCCGCAGTACATGCGAAGCCGAGCCACCGTCGCCCAGTGCCACCCGCGTGCCCACTTCGAAGACATAGCGCACATCACGCGAGACGTTCTCCCGATACAGACACACACGCATGTCGCCTTCCCGAATGTAGAATGCGACGCTTTCGTGCGTCTCAAGCATGATGGTGCGCAGGATAGGCTGCAGGCGTTGCCCCAGATCGAAGGTGGAGCGGTACAGCGCACCCAGGCGCAGCAGATTGTGGCCCGGCGCGTACTTGCCATCCAGACTGCGTTGCACATATCCGTATTCGATGAACGTGTTCAGCAGCCGCAGCAGCGTTGCTTTGTCCAGCCCCGTCATCTGCGCGAGCTCGCGCAATTGCAGATGCAGATGTTCTTCCGAAAAGCATTCAAGAATGATCAGGCCGCGAGCGAGTACGCCGATGGGGGGCGTGGGCGCGACGGCGGCTTTCTGGCTTTTACTGGTGTCTTTCATGAAAATTAATGTCCTGTTGAGTTCTTGACAAAGGCAAAGCGATACGCTACCTTATATTTCATTAATAAAAACATATTTCATTCAATAAAACATTCT
>JBOIGK010000813.1:0-3157 GCA_050742695.1 Advenella sp.
GCCTGCTGACGGGTGCCTTCGGCCGCAGGCGTTTAGAGCAAGCGGCGCAGCGATTCAAAGAACAGCGTAGACTGCAGGCGCTCCTGCTGTATCTGGCTGGCCGCCAGTGCAGCCTTGTGCTCATCCACTGGCTTTAGCGGCAACCCCGACGAATGCGCCAGTACTTCCACGCGCGCAGCACGCTCCAGATAGTACAAATCATCGTACGCATAAGCGATACTTTCACCACACACTATTGGTCCATGATTTGTCAAAAACGCAACATCGGCGCCATTCATGGCATGTGCAATGCGCTCGCCCTCGGCGTGATCCAGCGCCAGACCGTTATAGGTGCGATCGACAGCGATACGATTGTAGTATCGCATCGCATTTTGCGATAGCAGCGGATCCAGCCCACCGTTCTCGGTAAGCGTTAGCGCTGTCGCATAAGGCATATGCGTATGCAGGACGCATTTTTTGCGTGCAATTCGATGTACAGCAGCATGAATAAACAATGCAGTGGGTTCAATTTCATGTTTTCCCCACAATTTATTGCCATCGGCATCAACCATGACAATATCCTCTGCCTGTATCTCGGACCACTGGAAGCCGCGCGGATTCAACAGAAACCAGTCGGCACAGGCAGGGACCTCGGCGCTAAAGTGATTGCAGACGCCCTCCGAAAGATCATGAAAGGCCGCCGCCCGCAAGGCCAGCGCCAGATCCTGGCGCAGCCGGGTTGTCTCGTCCGAGTGATAAACGGCTTCATATTGATTCTGGATGGTGTCCATCTCGCTCTCCCTGATGATGTTATTTTGCCAAACGTCCTATTTCACGCCTGCGAATGAAATACAATCATTCACGCAGTATCGCCCACGTTAGCCAGGCGCGAGGACGGTATATCTAGTCTAGTGCCAATTGGCTCGTTTGTGTTAATTTTGATCTGCTCAGTGATTTGCCACATACTCATAGGGTCTCACCATGAAAATCACACTGCACTATATATATGATCCCCTTTGCGGCTGGTGTTATGCCGCCGAGCCCCTGCTTGAACGCGTTCTTGCTTCTCCCCTGCGCGAGCAGATTGCATTTGAAATGCATGCAGGCGGGCTGTTCCAGCGCATGACGCTGCCACAAAGCAAACGGGCCCAGATTGGCCTGGCCGATACGCGTATCGCAAGCATGACCGGCCAGATTTTTGGCCAGCCCTATCTGAACGGATTGCTCGCCCGCGACGATACCGTTTATGACTCGCTGCCACCGATTGCCGCCATCCTGGCGGCAGGCGCCATCTCTGCGGGCAGTGAACCGGCCATGTTGCAGGCTATCCAATATGCACACTATCGTGAAGGCCGCGCCGTCGTCCAGGAAGATGTGCTGGCAGATCTGGCGCAGTCGCTGCAGATTGACCGCGCGTTATTTATCAGGACTTATCACGACATACTGAATGACAATATCCAGGCGCATCTGGACAGCACGCTCACGCTGATGCATTATGCCGGCGCACAAGGCTTCCCGGCCTTTGTAATTCAAAAAGACGATGTCCTGGAAAAACTGCAGCACGAGCGCTACTATGGCGACGCGGCCGGGTTTACTGCACTGGTCGACGACAAAATCGGCCTTGATCAAGGTGAGCGTGCTTGACCATGATTTCCACCTACTTATATCTGGCCGGCGCGATTGTCATGGAAGTGCT
This sequence comes from Advenella sp., assembly GCA_050742695.1. GTDB lineage: Bacteria > Pseudomonadota > Gammaproteobacteria > Burkholderiales > Burkholderiaceae_B > Advenella. The sequence continues at coordinate 1,676 of JBOIGK010000813.1, forward strand.
TGCCACCTCCTTTCTTAAATCGTCCGAGAGCTTCACACGGCTTGTTCCTTCAATCATCACCATTGTGGGATACGCCGCTGCGTTTTACTTTTTGTCGCTCAGCTTACGGACGATGCCTACCGGCATTGCGTATGCAATATGGTCGGGGGTCGGTATCGTACTCATCTCCCTGATCAGCTGGATCTGGTTCGGCCAATCTCTTGATGGCGCAGCACTGCTGGGCATCGGCCAGATCATTGCCGGTGTCATTGTCATCAATGTATTTTCCGGCAGCGTCTCGCATTAAGGGTGTGAAGAGGGTTTTTCCTACAGTTATTGGAACTGAGCGGCACCGATGATCCATTCCGGCATCATTTGTGCCATCTGGTCAACCAACTGTCATTTTTGAGGATTATGCTGGTGCCTTTACTCGACGACAGGAACCTTCATGCCACTTACTCCCGAAGACATTCAATCGCTGTACGAGCAATATGGCGCCTCTTTGTACGACGGCGAGGCGGTCACGCAACTGGAACATGCCCTGCAAGCGGCCTGTCTTGCCGAGGCTGAGAATGCCCCGGACTCGCTGGTTGCTGCGGCCCTGTTGCATGATCTGGGCCACATTCTGGAAGCACGCAATCAGGAACGTGATAATGCGTTCCCGGGCGTAGACCATCGCCATCAATTGGCCGCCGTACCCTTTTTGCAGCCGGGATTTCCGGACGCGGTTATCGAACCGGTCAAAATGCACGTCGATGCCAAGCGCTGCCTGTGCGCCATTGATCCAGACTATTTCGGGACGCTATCACCCGCTTCAGTGCACAGCCTGGGTTTGCAGGGCGGCCCGTTCAGCCAGGTCCAGGTTGAACAATTCCAGCAACGCCCTCACGCCCAGGACGCGCTGCGTCTGCGCCGCTGGGACGATCTGGCCAAGGTGCCGCAACGCACAACGCCCGATCTTGCGCATTTCATGCGCTACGTGAAAAAGGTGTACCAGCCTGCTGCTATCTCCCTCACGACGTAACGCCCACTGCGCTGGCCGTCCTGACCAGCGACAGCGCTAGTGCCTCTGCTGCCGTCCGCTGCTCTTCGCTTTGCAATTGACCAGCGTCATCAAATGCGTTGGCGGCAAAGGGGATAGTCATGACGGACGGCAATACCAACATGCCCAATCCTGACAACACCGTGCGCAAATGCAGCAGACCCAGCCTGGTTCCGGACGGGCCTGTGGTTGCGCCACCAATGGCTGCGACCTTGCCAATATAAGGCAATTTGCCAGGCTCGTCGCCGTCTGCGCGCGATACCCAGTCCAGCGTATTTTTCAGCAAAGCCGAGATGGAGGAATTTTCTTCCGGAGATGCAAAGAACACGCCATGATGCGACTTGAACAGCGCTCGCAGTTGACGCGCAGATTCAGGCAAACCAAACTGCGCTTCATCGTCGCCATGATAGATGGCCATCGGGTAGTCAGCCAGACTGATCAATGTTGCAGCGCCCCCGGCC
>JBOIGK010000814.1:0-2695 GCA_050742695.1 Advenella sp.
ACGTTATAGCCGCCCTGCACCATCCGTGTACAGCCGCTTTTGCCGATCAGGCCCTTGACTGCGATCGTGACATCCAGATCCGGGTTGGCCTGCTTTGCATGCAGGGCGGCAAACAGGCCGGCGCCGCCGCTACCAAGGATAAGAATATCCGTTTTCAAATTTTCTACATTCATGACCCGAATACCCCTGCAAGAAACACCGCGCCAATGATGACGCTGAACACCACACCCCAACTGATCCAGTTCAACCGTATGGACCCAGGCGTTGGCCACTGTACAAATTCAATAACCAATATCCGCAGTCCAAAACTCAGATGAATGGCCAGCAACAGCACCAGCCCCCACTCGGCAACTTTAACGCCCGGCAATTCGGAAAATTTAAGGAATCGGTCAAATTTATCGGTCTGCTCCAGCGCCAGCCCCAGTACATAAAAATGAATAGGAAGAAAGACGCCCAGCAACAGACCGGAAATCCTGTGTCCCAAAAAGGCAAAATAGGCTTTGTGTTTATGAACGCTCCTTACCATGCCAGTCCTCCTACCGCAACCACCGCCCGCAAGCCAAGCACCAGAAACAGCAGGCCTAGCGCCAATGCCAGCAAATTAAGCATGGAATACGACAAGCCGACCCACTCCCTGAGCACCTTACGAATACCAATGGGTGCATGGATTGAGGCGCTGATCACGAACAGAGTGTAAAAGGCAATCCACCACCCGTTGCCCTGCGTGCGCCCCAGAATTTCCGCAGCACTCAGGCCGCCACGGACTGCATAGATGATCACGCCGATATGCACAAAAATAAACGGCACCATAATCATGGCCGTCAACCGCTGCAATAGAAAAAGTTTCATTTCCATGGCTATTTCCCGCCAAGAAACTCGAACAGCGAGCGCTTTTTCAGGCCTGCAATACTGCCTGTGGGACTTAAGCCAACAGGGCAATGCTTCATGCAGCTGCCCTGGGTATGACAGGAATTGCAACCGCCATCGGCCATTGATTTTTCGAGCACCCCTTTGGGGTCCGCATGGCGCTCGTCATTGACCAGGCTCCAGGCGCGATTGAGCGCGGCCGGGCCGACATAGTCCTTATCCCACTCAACCACATCACAGGCGGCATAACAGACCGCGCAGTTGATGCACTCGATGGCTGCATCAGCCTGTTTTCTGGCTTTGCTCGCAGGATCTACCAGTGCAGGACGTTCATGGCGTGTCCGGGTGCCGATAAATTCGCCGCCGGCCTTTTTCCATTTATCAAAGAACTCCGTCATATCGACAACCAGATCCTTGATACGCGGCATATTGCGCAGCGGCTCAAGCACGATCGTGTTATTTTTCACGACATTTTTCACATGGCTTCTGCACGTCCATCTTGGTTTGCCATTGACGGTCATTGCACAGCTGCCGCAAACGCCTACCCGACATGAGAAACGGTAAGCCAGCGTCGGGTCCACCTGCCGCTGAATCTCAGTTACCACGTCCAGCACAGTCTGGTTCTCTCTGGACGGAATATGATAAGTGACATATTCCCCGCTCTCTTCGCCTCGCCAGATTTTTACCGCCAGCATCTTTTCCATAACGCCCCACTCAGATACACATAAATATTGGTTTTTCTAAATCACTACTTCGATTTCACTACTTCGATTCGATTTTCTGTTCGGCAATAATCTTCTTCCAGAAGACTGACTCGTCTTTGACCCTGTCATTCATGTACGCCGCGCCAGTTGCCGCCTGCTCCAGGCCCAGCTCCGCAAACTTTTGCGTCATGCGACTGGAAGCGATCGCCTTTTTGATGCCCTCTTCAATCCGGGACACAACCTGTTCAGGTGTGTTTTTGGGCACCACAATGCCGAACCAGCCCACCACATCAAAATCGCTGCCCAGTTGCTCCTGGACACTTGGCACATCGGGCAGGCTCCTGGAGCGTTTATCACCGGTAACCGCCAGGGCCTTGATGTCGCCCGAGCGCACGAATGGCAGCGTCGCAGAAAGGTTGGCTGTAATTACCTGAATCTGCCCGGCCACCAGGTCGGTCAGCGCGGCAGATTCGCCTCCATAAGGAATGTGGGTCATGGTCGCGTCCGTGGCGTTCATGATGGCTTCGGAGGCCATATGGCCCTGGCTACCCACCCCTGCCGAGCCGAAATTGGTTGCGGTCCCATTCTTTTTGGCGTACTCCAGAAATGTCTTTAAGTTGCTGGCCGGTACGTTCTTATTGACCGCCAGAAGCAGCGGCCCGGTGGTAACGATACTGACCGGCTGAAAATCCGCGACACTGTAGGGCAATTTTTTATACAGATAGGGGTTGACGGTGAACATGCTGCCCGAGATCATCAGCATGGTGTAGCCATCGGGCTTGGCGCGCGCCACTTGCGAGGCACCCACCGCACCACCGGCACCTACCTTGTTCTCTACGACGACGGTCTGCTTCCAGGCATTGCCCAGCTCCTGGGCCAGTACACGTGAAATAATATCGGTAGCGCCACCGGCCGCAAACGGCACGACCAGGCGGACCGGCTGTTGTGGCCACTCGCTGGCAAATGCCGACGTGGCCAGGCTACAGGCGATAGCGACACAGGCAACGCTGCTGAAAAAACCGCCTACTGCACGATTCAGTATGGTCTTCATTTTTGTCTCTTCCTTGTTGGCTGACTTCTTGCTCGAAGCCTGGGTTGGCGACAATAAAGCCGCATCTTTGTAG
>JBOIGK010000815.1:0-6090 GCA_050742695.1 Advenella sp.
CCGGCATACACCCACAGCGACATGATCATGGACTGCCAGAAGGACAGGCCGTAATTGACCATAGCCACGCCAGAGACGAACCCCCATGCGGACAACGCCAGCAGATGAGGAGCCACCGCCCGCATCCCCAACTGGACGGCCTGGCGGCGCGCCAACCGGTGTGCATCGCTGGCGGCAGGCAAAACCCGCGCCAAAAGAATAAACGGGGAAAACAAAATGGTTCCTTGTGCTGTACAATACGCTGTGCGACGGCGTATGAACGGATGTCCGGCAACGGCGTAGACAATGAAGATATGCTGGGAATTCTAGCAAAAGCAGCGCGCGCATCCTCATTGCACCCGCCCCAGGGCAGAAATATAATACGTCAGCACCGATCGGCCAGAGCAAAGTGACGCTGCGCGGCAACACTCGGGCCGTTTACCTTCAAATACACGTGCGCGTCGTTTGCACAGCGCGCATAACATGTCTTTCCGCATTTTTAGGAAGTAACTGATGTCTGCACAAGTACAAACGGCACCCATCGAGGTGTCTGCAAGCGATCTGCCTGTTTATTGCCCTGGTCCGAATGCGCCGACCTGGAGCCTGCATCCACGCGTTTTTCTGGACGTAAGCAAAACCGGCTCGGCAGCCTGCCCTTATTGCGGCACCGTATACCGCCTCAAAGAAGGCGAGAAAGTGCATGGGCACTAAAAGCACTGCTGCGCCCAAGCGCTCGGTCTTCGCCAGCCCCGAGGAGGTCGAACAGGCCTTCTACGAAGCGCTGCGCCTGGGAGATGTCATGCGTGTCATGCATACCTGGGCCGACGACGAGGAAACTGTTTGCATTCATCCTGGCGGCGAGCGCCTGACTGGCACCAGCGCGATCCAGGCTTCCTGGCACGAGCTGCTCAATAGCGGCCCGCTCCATATTCATGCCCATCATCCCGTGGTCATTACCTACGGCATGACCGTCATCCATATCCTGATCGAGGAAGTCCAGGCCAATACCCCGAGGGGCAATCGGGAATTGCTGTTTTATGCAACCAATGTGTATCACAAGGGTCGCACCGGCTGGCATCTGGTCCACCATCATTCAGCCCCCGCCCCCTCTGATGTTCTGCTGTCGGAAATGCACGACATTCCCAATCTGCTGCATTAATCGACCTGCGACACCGTCCTGTCGGCCGCACCCGCGATCGCAAAGGGCAAAAATTACGCCGCCCACCCCTGGCCCGGCCATGCTCGCCTGCCTGAAATTTCATGTGCCTGACTCAACGGAATCACTGGACCTGCTGTGACTGCCCGACTCAATCTTGACGCCTGCCCTTCCCCGAACTGGCAATGTGAAGGCCATATCCAGACAGTTGCCGCCATGAAGTGGGGACGCCGGCCCGAACAGCGCTTCGTACGCCAGCGACTGGATATGCCCGATGGCGATTTTCTGGATATTGACTGGGCCGGGCCGCAAGCGCATACCCATTGCCAATTCAATGGACAGGCACTGATCATTTTTCACGGACTGGAAGGCAGCAGCCAAAGCCATTACGCCCAGGCTATCGGCTCGTACTTTGTTGAACGAGGATGGATGGTTGCCGTGGCGCATTTTCGCGGCTGCTCGGGCGAGCCGAACCGGCTGGCCCGTTCTTATTTTTCCGGAGACTCCCGGGATATTGATTTCATCCTGAGCCAGGCACGCCGCCAGTTACCCCAGGCGCAATGGCACGCCGCGGGCATTTCCCTGGGAGGCAATGCCCTGCTCAAATATACAGGGGAACAAGGCCAACAGCTGAACTGGCTCAATGCAGTAGCAGGCATTTCCGTACCGGTAGACCTGGTGGCCACCGGCATACGACTGCAGACCAGCCTGATGGGGCGCTACGTGTACACCCCTCATTTTCTGGCCTCCATGCGTGGCAAAATACAGCAAAAAGCCAGCGCCTTTCCGGGCGCCGTCAACTGGAACAAAGCGCTGCAGGCGCGCACGCTGCTTGAGTTCGATGACGCGTATACCGGGCCGGTACACGGCTATCGCAGTGCGCTGGATTACTGGTCGCGCTGTTCAAGCCAATATCATCTGCATGGCATTCGGGTACCAACGCTGCTATTGATTGCGCGCAATGACCCCTTTATTCCCGAAGCCAGCCTGCCCGGCCCTGACCAAGCAAGCGACCAGGTGCTGCTGCATTACCCATGCAGTGGCGGGCACGCCGGCTTTGCCAGCGGCTCGGGACGCGGCGAGCTAACCTGGCTGCCGCGACGGATCGAACGGTTTTTCACGCAGAACCAATAAGGCTGTCACGCACGTCGTCTTGCCGCTACGCAGCGCACCAACCCGGCGGACACCGGCTTTGATCACCGTCGTTTGTTGCCGCGATCAGAACCGTTATTCATCAGCCCATCAGCCAAGCCGCCGCAGCCCGCGTCACACGACCTTGAGCTGCTGCTGCGCCAGGCGCATTTCTCGCATCTGTCTGCCGGTTTTCTGACGTCCCTTGGCCGACAGGCGCATCATGGTGCTCAGGGCAAACAGCAGGCCGAACGTTTCGACCATTGCCGCCGGAATCCACATGGTCAGGCCACCAATGCTCTGGTCGGTTATCGCAGACATGGGCAGCGCCCGTCCGCAAAGATCGAAGAGCGGGTAAATGTCGGTGGTGGTGAACGTGATGACGGCACCCACGATCATTTGCGGCAACATGGTGATGATGGGCGACAGAATGCGTGCGCCCGGCGACAGGACGGCCGGGGAGCCCGAAGCAATCGTCCATTGGAAGAAACGACCGATCCATGTCTTTGCCGAGAGTACAGGCGCGACATAGGGGCGACGATCCAGGATCAGGTTCCAGTACATGAACCCGCTGACCACCACCGACCAGTTCATAAGCCGGTACAGGCGCCAGTCGAGCATGGAATAAAACTGGATGGTCGGCAGCAGCCAGAACAACACCAGAAAGACGAACAGGAACGGAACCAGGATTTTATTGGTCAGCACGCCGGTGATGAATCTGCCGGAAAAACTGCGACGATAATCGCGCAGCCAGACGCGCGCGCGCAGGGGAAGTCCGGCACGCATCACCTGTCCGGGGTAGGCGCCCATAATGAGCAAGGGCCCCAGGTGATGCAATACCAGATGCTGAATGCGGTGAATGAAAAACATGCGCTCGGCATAATAGTCAACATGCGTATGCAGCGACAGATAGAGCACTACAAAACCTGACCAGAACAAAAGCTGTCGCGCAAGCGTGACGCGATGCACGCGTGTACCGCGCACGAACAGCCAGCCGGCAAGGAGAAACAGGGCAATCAGCGTAGGAGAAAACTCCCAGGGGGCAAGCCAGTGCATCAAGTCCAGATCCATCGAATAAAACCTCTTGAAGATGTCGGTGCCGTATCACAAACGGCGTCCCGGTCACTAGCAGGTCATGTGCAGGCAGGTGACGTGCGCCACAACCATGGACAGAGTGAACATGGAAACCATGCCTGCAATCAGCAGATTAAGCAGCGCCATCAGCCCTGGCGGCACACCCGACGGTTTGCGCCGCACCTGATTGACATTATAGAGCGCGTCGAATTTCTCATCGGCGCGCAGACAGTAAACAGCCGACTCAATGAAACCTGCCCAAAGCGGGATGAACAGGAAGAAAAACGGAATGGAGTCCCACCATACGGGCTGCGTGAACGACCATGCCAGCATTGCCAGACTGAACAGCGTAATGACAGGTGCAATGGGACGCTTCAGATACCAGCCCTGCAGACCTAGCACGCCAAAAAAACAGGCCAGAAACCCGGCAACGGTTTTGGAACGAAAATGGTTTGCAGGCCTGGCCCTCCACAACTGATTCAACATTTCTGATTCAACATTTCTGATTCAACATTTGCACTATGTCAGGCACTCTGCCAACTTTGAAGGCTATATTGTACGACACGCGGGCGCACAGGTGCGTACGCCGGATTTTTTCAGGCAAAAGGGTAAAATAGCGGCATGGAAAATGTGGATTTCGATATTGCAATCATTGGCGCCGGCCCCGTTGGGCTGGCACTGGCCTGTGCCCTGGACAAACTGCCCGGCATCCGGCCCACGGTCGCCCTGTTCCAGGCTGACCATCCGGTCATGCATCAGCCGGCCCGCGACACCCGCGTGCTTGCCCTCAATCATGGCAGCCGGGTCTTTCTGGAGCAATTGCAGGGCTGGCCCGGCCAATACGCGGCCATTGAAACCGTGCATGTCTCGCAAAAGGGCCGCCTGGGGCGAACGCTTATTACCCACACCGATTTTGACGTTGCTGCGCTGGGCTATGTGGTTCCCTATCGTGCGGTTCACGCCAGCCTGCAGCAGAATATGAACAACGGGCACACCTTGCGCCTGGCCGGGGCGCCGGCCACTGTCGCCAATGAACCGGACAGCGCCGCAGCCAGCGTCAGCCAGAACGGTAAAACCTATCGGGCGCGTATTGTCGTGCAATGCGATGGCGCAAAGCCGGACACGCAACTGCGCGACTACAACCAGCATGCCCTCATTACCTCCGCCCGCGCCGCCCTGCCCAGAGCTGGCTGGGCCTGGGAGCGGTTTACCCGCGAAGGCCCGCTGGCGGTCCTGCCGCATCCGGTCTTTGCCGATGCCCAGTCGATCGTCTGGTGCACCAGCCCGGCGCGCGCACGAGAACTGCTGGCAGCAGACGACGCGAGTTTTTCCCGGGCGCTCACCGACCATTTCGGTGATCGGCTGGGGCCTTTTTCCGTGCTGGAGCCGCGTCATATTTTCCCCCTGGCGCTCAGCGTTACGAAAAACACCGTAAACGGCCACATTGTTACCATAGGCAATGCAGCCCAGGCATTGCATCCAGTGGCGGGCCAGGGGCTTAATCTCGGGCTGCGCGACGTTGCGGGGCTGTTGCGAGCACTGCAACCGTGGCTCATCGACCCTGCCCAGAATCCGCAGCCGGCACTGGCCGCCTTTGCTGGCTCCCGTCGTGCCGATCGCGGTATCACCCGTCAACTGACCGATCTCATGCCACGTATTTTCACCACCGGCAACCCGCTAATCGAACATGCCTGTGGGTTGTCTTTGCTGGCGCTGGACCTGACCGAACCGTTGCGGCGACCGCTGGCCCGCCACCTGTTGCAGGGTTATCGTAACTAGGACAACGGCTTTCCCGGCCCCGCTGCCCAACCTTGGTTAAAATGTGTCCATGCAAATCGGTAACTGGTCCCTTCCCAATCCTGTTTTTGTTGCTCCCATGGCGGGCGTGACCGACAGGCCCTTTCGTCAGCTGTGCAAACAGTTGGGGGCCGGCTATGCCGTATCCGAGATGGCGGCCAGCAATCGGGCACTATGGGAAAGCGTCAAAACCTCCAGAAGACTGAATCATGATGGCGAGATCGACCCGATCGCGGTACAGATTGCCGGCGCCGATCCGGCCATGCTGGCCGAAGCCGCCGTATTCAATATTGGCAAGGGGGCCCGCATCATCGACATCAATATGGGATGCCCCGTAAAGAAAGTATGTCATGTCGCCTCGGGTTCGGCGCTGCTGCGCGACGAAGATCTGGTGGCGCGCATTCTGGAGGCGGTCGTCAATGCCTGCCGGCCCTTTGACGTGCCAGTCACGCTCAAGACGCGCACCGGCTGGGACCGGCAAAACCGCAATGCCTTGCGCATTGCCCGGCTGGCGGAAAACGCAGGCATTGCTGCGCTGACCCTGCACGGCCGGACCCGCTGTGATCTGTACACCGGTCAGGCCGAATACGATACCATCGCGGCAGTCAAGGCGGCCATTGGCATTCCTGTGATCGCCAACGGCGATATCACCGATCCGGTCAAGGCACGATATGTGCTCGATTACACCGGCGCCGATGCCATCATGGTGGGCCGCGCCGCTCAGGGCAATCCGTGGATATTCCGCGAAATCAATCACTATCTGCAAACCGGGTCCTTTCTGCCACCACCATCGTGGGAACATATGCGCGATGTGCTGCTCGCCCACCTTGATCATCACTATGGGTTCTATGGTGAATACACCGGCGTGCGCACCGCCCGCAAACATATCGGCTGGTATATAAGCAGTCTTCCGGATGCAGAATTGTTTCGGCAACAAATGAATCGCCTCGAAA